>JAFGFE010000036.1 GCA_016931225.1 Candidatus Zymogenaceae bacterium | reverse complement strand
TCTGGATCGGCAGGTTATGACTGTGTAACCGCCATTGACATGCCGGGAGGTACGGCCACTGTCAACTCAAGTCTCGTTCAGGACACCTGAGTGGCGCCGACATCGTTGCCGGATGCGTGCTATTCCATCGAGTTACGTGATTCTCTCTTTGATACAGCGACCAATATCATAGAAATAGTCATTCGTTACACCAGCAGCGACAGGATGCTTTATCATGAGAAATAACGTATCATCATTTTCCGCCATTTCGAAATCCAGCATATCATGAGGATGAAAAGTCATTCCGTTTGTTATTGTGATCCAATGTAGTTTATACGTTGCGCCGTAGAAAACGACACATCTTGGTGTGTATTCAGAGATTCTTCTTCTGATATTCTGTATTCTGCTTTTCTTTACAAAATCCCTATATGTTTCTCTGTTTTCCAAATAAGGGAGACGTGAGATTGAATGGTATACCCATTTCCCGATGCCCGGCGAAGGTAACGGCAGTAATTCAATCAAACATGACTCCCCGGTCTTCGTGCCTAAAACATTTTTCTGATATTTTTTACGATTCTCAATAGAAGGTGATCCGCCTTCAATCCCCAGGATGATAAGGATGATTTTGTCCCATGTTTTTTCTAATACTGGCTTATCGTTGAAAAAGCGGTCAATACCAAGTTCAAGATGGTATTCTTTCACATCTTCCAACTCGGCATATCCGCGTGTTTTCCAGACATTGAGTCTTTTTTGAATCTCACTTTCCGAGTTTCCCCCGCCTTCTTCCATCCCTACAAACCAAAATTTTGAATTATAGTTACCATATCCGTAAAAGGATTCGATAAACCTCGCAAGCAATATGTCATCCAGCATTTTTTCATCCATGTGAGCCTGATAAATGTAGTTCGATTTTTCTTATAAATTCCTATATGATTATACTCGAACTGGAACTATATATACTAGTCGTTACTCCCAGAGAGGGAAAAAAATAATTCTCCCGTACGATTGGGCCAATGAATCGTGGCATAAGGAGTCATCGCAGTGAAAAATAACAGCATCGACACATCGACACGGGTTCACGCCCGGGTCGCCGGAGTCCTGTATCTCATCATCATCGTATTCGGCATCACCAGTGAGGTGTTCATCCGCGCACGCCTCATCGTGGCGGGAGACGCCGCGGCGACCGCTCAGAACATCCTGGCTTCTTCGGCCCTGTTCCGCGCTGGATTCGCAGCCGATGCGATTATGCTGTTGTGCGACGTCGCCCTCGCCGTGCTGTTGTATCAATTGCTCAAGCCGGTGAGCAATACCCTGTCTCTAACGGCGGCCGCCTTCCGGCTGACCCAGGCCGCCGTGCTCGGCTTCAACCTGCTGAACTTATACGCCCCCCTGCTGATCCTGGGCGGCACCGTTCCTCTAAGCTCTTTCGAGACCGCCCAGGTATACGAGCTGGCGTCGTTTTTCCTGAGCCTTCACGGCAACGGTTACGACCTCGGCCTGATCTTCTTCGGCCTCTCAAACATTGTCCTCGGCTATTTGGTTGTCAGATCGGACTACTTTCCGTCGATTCTCGGCTATGGACTGGAGGCGGCGGGTGTCGTCTATCTTGCGGGGAGCTTCACACGCTTTCTGCTCCCCGAGTATGTATCACTCATGGAACCTGTGTATATCGTCCCTGTCATTGCGGAGCTTTCCTTCTGCTTGTGGCTCTTGGGAAAAGGTATCAGGACTCAATTCCGATGAAAAATGAAATTGATGATAAATGGGGGATGGGAGAGCGTCATGGCTCGTATGTATTACATATACGATTCGGATGCCGTCTCTCCAACATGGCGGGAAACTTCGATTACTAGAAAGCAGGTGACGGGGTGCCACATATGGTTTCCGTATCCCGTTCCAATGCCGGTATCGACATTTTCGTATTCAATGTATTTTTCTTTTCCTCTGCAATAGTTCACCCAGAACCATCATGAGATCATCTATTTCAAAAGGCTTCTCTATATACTGACACCCTGTTATCTTGAAAAAATTCTGCGTTTCCTTTCCCAATACATCGCCCGTAATAAAAATGATGTTTTCAGCAAGGTGCGGATAATATTTCTGGACGTATGTATAAAAATTTTGACCGCTCATGCCGGGCATTTTCATGTCCGATATGATCGTATCGAACTGTTCATCTTTGAGAATTTCCACGGCACGATCCGCAGATTCAGTGGACGTAACCGTGTATCCTTCCGCCTGGAGAGCGTCCGAAATGAAACGGCGGAGGGATTGCTCGTCCTCAATAACGAGTACCGTTACCGTTCCCTCCGGTTTAGGTATGGATTTTGATGAAACACTTTCACTCTCGGAAGTACCCTCCACGCTGATGGGAAGACTCACGATGAAGCGGGTTCCAAACCCCGGATGGCTCTCCACTTCGATGGACCCGTTATGCTCTTTAACGATGCCGTAACAGACGCTGAGGCCGAGACCGGTGCCCTCCCCGGTTTCCTTTGTTGTGAAGAAGGGGTCGAATATTTTCCACTTTATCTCATCCGGGATACCGGGGCCGTCGTCAATGCACTCGATGACGACACTGTTTCCCTCACGTCGTGACTTGATCATCAAGTTGCCGCCCCCCTTGTCCCGCAACGCGTGATGTGCGTTATTTATCAGATTCATGAGAACCTGCTGTATCTGGTAGGGGTCAATGGATATCTCACCGGTGGTTTCATCCAGTTCTGTCTTCAGAGAAACGTCATCCACCCTGAGCTCGTATTCCCTGAGCGTGTATGCCTCCATGATGATCTTGTTGATATCGGTCATGATCCGTTCCGGTTTGTGCTCCCGGGCGAAAGCCAGCAATCCACCCACTATTTTCGTACACCGGAAAGATTCCGTGTAGATGGTGTCGAGCTTCTGTTTGATTTCCCCTGTGACTTCTTGTCTCAACAGTAACTGAGCGTTGCCGATGATGGCCGTGAGCGGGTTGTTGAGCTCATGGGCGACGCCGGAGAGGATCCCGCCCAGGCTCGAGAGCTTTTCGGCCTGTATCAACTGCTCTTGCATGTGCACCCGTTCGGTATTGTCCCTGATGAATCCCTGATAGCCGATGATGTTCCCCGAGCCGTCCCTCCGAACCGTGGCGGTCTCCAGACAGAAATGATCTATTCCGTCCCTATCCCTATATATAATCTCCAGGTCCTTGACAAATCCTTCACGGGTGATCAGCTCTTGAAACCTTTTATACTCATCTGGATCACGATAGATGATCTGGACGGGTTGGCCGATGATCTCTTCCTGTTTGTACCCGAATAAATCCCTCATGGCGGGATTGATGTCGATAAAAATTCCATCAACATCGCTTATATAAATGACATCTCTGCTTGTTTCAAAGAAATTGCGAAACTTCTCCTCTGATTCCCTCAAGGCCTCTTCGTACCGTTTGCGGTCGGTGATGTCGTGAATCACAGAATGCAGCAGTTCCTTTCCCCGCGCCTCTATTTTGCTGCTGAATACCTCCACGTCTCGTGTGGAACCGTCCGCCCTCCTGTGTTGAAATTCAGAACTGGCTCGTTCACCACCCCGTGAATTCCCCATTTCCTGCTTGATTTCTCCGAAAGAAAGTGTGTTGATATCCTGGATCTTCATCTGTTTCAGTCTTTCAATCGACCACCCGTAGAAGTTCGCCGCGGCCTCATTGGCGTCCACGATACTCCCGGTATCGGGATCAATGATCAGCTTTATCGCTGCATGGTAATGAAACATGTTTCTGAAAAGTTCCTCGCTCTCCTTGAGCGCCTCCTCCGCGAGCTTGCGTTCTGTGATGTCGCGGGCAATTCCGAAAAAGCCGACCGGATCACCCGAATTATTCCGTTTAAGAGATATGGAAGTCTCAATTTCTATCGTCGTCCCGTCTTTTCTGTTGAGCCGCCAGCCCGCGGTTTTTGCGGGAACTCCCGTTCGGAATACCTCATGAAACGTCAAAGAGGCCTTTTTGGCAATTTCCCTGGTCATATACCGCCGATAGTTGAGCCCCACTATCTCTTCCGGATCGTATCCGAGCATCTCTCTCATTGACTCGTTAAAGGACGTGAACCTCCCCCTGAGATCAACCTCAAAATAACCGTCCTCCATGGTATGGAGGATCGTCCGATACATCTCCTCGCTCTTTCTGAGCGCTTGTTCGGCCTGTTTTTCACCGGTGATGTCGGTCAATACACCTGTCATGCCGACGTGTCGACCGTTCCTCTCAATGGGCCGGCTGGAAGTTCGAACATGATGAATAGAGCCGCCCCTGTCTATCATTCTGAATTCATAGGGATTGAACACGCCGTCGGTTGTTTCTTCGCGGCTTATTATGAGACCAGGAAGGTCGTCGGCATGGATATATTCGGAAAATGGCTTTCCGATAACCTCCTTTATACTGTAGTCGAAAATACCCTCGGCGACAGGGCTTATATAGGTAATATTCCCCTGTGCATCGAGGTTAAAAATGACGTCGTTGAGATTCTCGACAAGTAAGCGGTATTTTTCCTCGCTTTTACGAATCGATTCGTTTGCCTCAATAAGGTGTTTGGTCTTTGCCCTGACCTGCCCACGAAGAAGCAAAATGATCCCCGCCGACAGGACCAAAAATCCTGCGGTGATGACGATGATCCAGATGATATAGCGCGGCACAGCCGGCTCGGGGGGCTTTTCCGACCAGCCGGCCAGAGTCCTGTAATAGTAGGAATCGGGCTGACTTCGCCATTCGTCCAAATTACGCTCTATGGCACTCAGGAGTTCGGGATTGCGTCCCTGGGCGGTGGCGAAGTAGAGCGACGACGGGTTAAGGACAACGGGGGTTTTCTTTAATTCATAGTTTTGGTACAAGTAGTCTCCAATGAAATGGTTGGAAAGCACGGCATCGGCATAGCCGTGATGCGCCAGAAAGAACGCTTCCTCGTATGTCTCGGCCTCAACAAACGTCACCGTGTAACCGAACCCGTTCATCATCTGTTCGAAGATTCCCTCCTGAATTCCCTTCTTGAGCACGGCGATCCGCCGTCCGTCGAGATCCGACAGCGTTGACACACGAGTCGAAGCATTGGCGTACACCTGCGACCAACTGTCAACAACCGGGGTCTCATGGAAATCATACTTCTCATCGCGCTCGGGGGAATAGGCGACATCGGGCATCAGATCGATCCGATACTCTTCAAGGTCCTCAAGGCAGTCGGACCATTTACACGGAACATATATCAGGGTCCAGTTTTCTTTTTTGGCGATTTCGTTCAGGAGATCGACGAAGATACCCGCAGGGAGGCCTCTCTCGTCAATAAAGATCTTTGGGGGATTTTGGTATATACCGACGCGTACCGTGCGGGTACCGGGATCATCGTTGTGCTCCTTAGCCGGGTTGTCTCGAAGATATTCCGCCGGTGGGAAGGGATTTTCGAATCCCGTTTCGAGATCTGAAGGAATCACGGCCGACACGTTATCGTTAATAATGGCAACGAGGCTGATGTGATGATCGTCCCGAGGATGGATTTCCCGTGCTTCACACGGCGATCGGCCGCCGACATGAAAAACCAGGATCGTCATCAATACGGCGATTGTCAACCGGCAGAGGATGAGCTTCTTCTCGGTATCCATAGCCGCTCCTCTCTTCATCGATCCAAGGTTTCTTACGCTTTTATGTATTTAGTATATTTTAAGTGATAATGCCCATCTTATCAAGAATTGTTTTTTCCCTGATATGTATCACCTATACACTTCCGCGTTCTTCTCCCGAATAACCTGAACGGTATATTTCAAATACTATTCGGTACTCTTGATCGTAGTGTGGCCGAGGAGTTGCTTCGGTTTTGACGCGTATTCGTGTTATTGAGAAGGCGGGTGACAAAGGAGTGTCCGAAGGTGCAGGAAGCTTGACATCCTGCGGAGCCTTGAGACTCTGGAGTGTTGTATATGCTCATCCTGATGATGGCGGGCCCGTCCCGTGTTCACCTCCATCTCTTGCGGTATTGTGTTTTCGTTGTGGCATACGGTTGGTTTGGATGTATACCCGAAATACAGAGAGGACAGTCGCACGCCACGCCTGTGTCCGTGTATGGAGATGACTCTTTTCATAAAGGGTCGGATAGACGTATCGACCAAACCGCTCGGAAAAATCGTCACCGTTTTGTCGAAACAGAAGCGTACGCGCATTTTTTATATTGAAATGTATCTGTTGTGTGATACTTCAATGCGTCGATGTATTTAAAGTCGACTATTTGACATAGTTTGAGATAAAATCATCAATCATCATGGTGCCGTAACAATCGATCCCGATATAGGCCGTCACATTTTCATTGTCCCAGGCGGGAGTACGACAAAAGCATCTTTCCGGCTCTCCCATCCCCTTGATATTAAAATTTCGTTTAGTTTGGTACAGGATTTCACCGGACGAGGAATTGACAATGACAAAGAAACAGACCGCACCGGGGTTTCTCACATACGATTTGATTCGTATGTAGGCGGTTACCGTCCCTTCATTTGACCCCGATGTGACGTAGTTGCATCCATAGCCGTCGAGAGTCAGGTCGGTGCATCCGCTTTCGTACACAAGATACGCGGGTCTCTCGATATAGTCATCACAGAGTGCAGTTGATGAAACTATGAAAAACAGAAACAGTGTTACCAGTGGAAGCATACCCTTTTTCATTTCTGTACCCTCCTGAAAGAAACCGACCGGAAAGGATTCTTCCGGTGAATCGATTCAAACGGGAAAAACCTATTTGAATGGGTAAATCTCTAAGATGTCACATCCCCTCGGTTCACCCAAATAACATGCCATGGCAAGATCGTTATACGATTTTATCTCATTTTCATGAATAACCCATTCTCTCTCAATATTACGCTGTTGAAACTCCATATCGGTGATCTTGCCCTCATTTTTCAATTTGATATCATCACTGAATTTGAATATCGTGTTGATAACAATTGAATAATAGCAATTCCCTCTTGAATAGTATATGAATGGATAGAGGCTCGTGTCATCCGTCCTCTTCAGGACGTATGTGTATATTTCAGCAGCCTCTTCAAATTCGCCTTCCGTGTAACATCTCTCCGCTTCTTTCAGTAACGTTTCAATGCTCAAGAAGTCATAGATATTTCTTTCCGCTTCATGTGAGGTGTCCTCCGGTTCCGCGTAATCATCGGGCGGAATATTGGAAAGAGGCGTGGTGTTCATAAACACCTCATGAGGATCGCCGGTTCCGGTATCCGTGTAGACGGGGACACCGTTTTCATCATAGTTCTTGTATATCTCCTGCCCGGCGAGATGTGTCCAGAGAAAGAGTGAAAAAACAATTATCAGGGCGGTGACATGTATGTTCCTCTTCACGGTAAAGAGTCCTCACCTGTACCGATACGTACGATGATAGTATAAAAAAATACGGCATTCGGGTCAACACTATTATGAATTATTCATTATATAAATACTATAATATCAGATGTGTGTTTTTTGAGAAAAGACAACGCGTTATATAAACAGTACAACTCCCCCGAACGGTCGTACCGCAGCCGATGCGGCGTGGGGAGGAATAACGGCGGCGAACGGCGGCCTTGAACCATCGACCCGGGTCTAGGCGAGGGTCGATGGGATCCTGTTCCCGGTCATCATCGTATTCGGCATTACCGGTGAAACATACATCGGCTCGGGACTGATTGTGGGAGGAGGGAAGGGCTCTTTTGGTGAGAGAGAAGAGATCTTTCGGATACTCCTTCACTGTGTAAAAGAGCGCCTCGGGGCGGGAGTCGACCTTAAAGACGTAGAGGAATCTCCGGTTTCGTTTCCTTTTTCAGGTCGATCCAGGTCTTTTCCGGCGAGGCCTTCAAAAAGGGACTATCGTGATAGCCGCCGGACGCCTGGGGAAGGGTCTCTGGACCTTCATGATCTGGTCTTCCAGGCTTTTGAGGGTTTTGTGTTTCAGGGCGTGTCGCTCATCGATCTGTGCGTAGAGTAGATCGATGATTAGTGTGGTGTTTTGTTTTTGTTAGTGTAGGTTGCGGAGATATTTCTGTCGTCAGGGTTTTTATAGTTTTCGATTTCTGGCTCTCTAAAAGTCCTTTCAGGATTATGTCCAGTTTTGAAAGATAGTATGTATCCATTGTTACCACTCCGGGATGGGAATAGAGTGGTACTACTGGTTTATATAGTTTTCGGTATTTAAAGAGTAAATGTGTGATTTATATGGTCACATATAGTAACTATATTATCTTAAACTATATACATCTATAAAAGAACAATATGCATATAATATTAAGTTCAAATATAACTTACACTCCATGAAATTTCTGCATGCCAAGCACCATACCCTTTTTTTGAATAAACTTCAAAGTTAACAACCATAGTATGATCCTTATAACAGTTTTTTATTCTTAATTCAGGACTTGGAGAACCAAAAATCGTATAATCCGACTGTATTTCTTCAAAACTTTGATCTCTATAGGGAGGACCCCATTTTACCCTGAATTCCGCATCATCAGGTCCATAGAATAGGATTTCTACAACATCAGTTACTCCAACACTTGGAGAAGATTCTAATGTTAAAGTAAAAGAACACACATCACCAGGCCCAGTTAGATATCCTGATACTTCTGACCTATCAGCGCTCATTTCACATTTATGCTCACCAATCAGGGGAGTATCTGATTCTCCTCCAAAATCAAGTGACTTCCCACATTTTGGGCAAAATTTAGCACCTGGAGGCAATTCTGTTCCACAATAAGGACAAAAGTTGATTGCATAAGCAGTACTAATAAAGCGATCATTTATTACTGGAATAATTCCTAATAATGATGAAAACGATAAAATGAAAGCTCCACCTTTCTTTACAAAATTTCTCCTTGAATTATGTTTCTCTAAGCCAGTAATAGATATCATCACTTCTATCCTTTGAAATATTTGCATACATTATTTCGAAATATTTGTAACTTTTATTGAGGCCAACTGTCAATACTTTTTTAATCGAAACCATTAAATGCCAGTTACCACTCCCAGATAATAAGGAAACCATATCAAAGTGGATATAACCCTGCCTCACTTTGAGAGGATGATAGCAAAGGGGGTAACAGCCATTTCACACCCTATATATAAAATCTGATATGGGGTACTTACGGGCTTTTCCGGCCTGAAACAACATTACAGAGGAATTGGCGGGAGCGATCCCGACGCATGGATGCGGACTTTCATAGTCCGCTTTTTTGGGTTAGCCTTTTTCCGGGAGGAGGTGATTTGGATGATTCCATCGAGAGAGTTTCAGGACAACTATGCCCTTGCCATCATCGCGCTTATGTTCAAGCAGGATGAGATATTGAAGACCGATGACGAGGATGTCCGGGCGCGGTTGATCGAAGAGTATGAGTTGAACGTCGTTACGCTGGACAAGGCGCTGGATTACCTGGCGGAGATCAGGAAGAAGCAAAGGTAAGATTAGCAGTCTGTTGCCTCATTACTGCCGGTCATCTTACTTCTTGAACCGAACCTGGCAACATTCATGGCCGTTCGCAATGGTATCGCCCAGTTCCAGTCTTCCGCCAAAACTCTCTGCAATTCCCCTGTCTCCTTCCATGGCGATATCGCAAAGCCTGGAAATCTCTTCATCACTGCATCCAAGCTTCTGCCAGGCCGCTACCAGCGGGCAGAATCCGAAATCTATAAACAGCTCATTGTCGGTGGATTTTAAAATCTTCATTTCAAAAACAATTTGAGCGGGTTTGGTAAACAACTTCTTTTTCAATCCCTTCAGACTGTGCGTTCCGCTCAAATCCACAAGATCCTGCCCGTGCATGTGACCGCATGCCCTGACAGCCGGAGAGCCAACCTCCTCCCAGGTAATTCCTTTCTTACCCACTTCATGTAATAGAAGGTACAGCCATGTCGCTCGATGCTCCAATAATCCTCTGATAGCGTTGACTAAAAAATTGTTTTTCTTGGGTACATTTGATATTTTTGACATATATTCTCCAGTTTCGTCGGTTGTAACGCGTGGATTCATAAGCTGATGGCGTTGTATATGTGAAAAAGAGCCGGGGTGATGCAAAAAAAGAAGCCATTCCTTGCTGAATTCTAATATCTGGGTTTGGCGCTGTCAACATCTTTCGGGCTGGGCGGTCACCCTTTATTCTTCTCGGTTCTGGCGTCTTTTCCATGAGATCCTCAATGCCGTGCTCCCTGTATGCTTTCTTGATATCGTAGAGTTTTTGTTGTGAGAGCCCGTTGATTGTGCATCTCTAGAAAATAGTACCTCCGAGATTCCATCAATTCGAGAATGCTGAATTTCTCGTTTAATCAACTTTTATTCTTAAGACCATCCGACAACTTCTTGGTCATAAAGATTTTAGTATGAC
Organism: Candidatus Zymogenaceae bacterium; assembly: GCA_016931225.1. NCBI lineage: Bacteria > Deltaproteobacteria > Candidatus Zymogeniales > Candidatus Zymogenaceae > Candidatus Zymogenaceae bacterium. The sequence continues at coordinate 53,310 of JAFGFE010000036.1, read as the reverse complement.
CATGAAATATATATTTGTACGGGAAATACGTACGAAATACGGTGCAAAAGTTGTAGATTATATATGCTTACAAACAAAAAAAGGTCACGGGATAAAACCCGCAACCCCTTGAAATCACTGGAGCCGGAGAGGGGATTTGAACCCCTGACCTGCTGATTACGAATCAGCTGCTCTTCCACTGAGCTACTCCGGCTGAAGACAACGTACTCTATATTTTTTCCCCACATTTGTCAAGACCTATACGGCTCGATTTGTTCAAACATACAGCATTTTACTAAGATTTAGCGTCGTCCCGGGCGGCCGTGTCGACCTCTCCATCCGAGAAGAAAATACCTTGCGATGGACTCATCCTCCGTGATAGCATGTCGATGAAGCGACAATTTTTGGAGTTGGTATGGAACGAATTGATTCCGCGTATGTGTCCCGAGGGTATCGGGGCGCTATCCTCGCCGGGGGCGTCTATGACATGCTGGCGGGGCTGGGGCTCTTTTTTGTCTATCCGATTCTCTATGTCGTCCTAAGCGCCCTGGACCCGAATCTGTGTAACCTCTCGTCCGTGCCCGTCGCCGGAGAGCCGCCGGGCCTGAGGATGACGGCCATGACCCACATGAAGGTGAACGGTATGTTCATGTTTTTCGTGGGACTGGGATACCTCTTCCCGTTCGTCAACTACGAAAAATACAAGTTCTACATACCGATATTCGGCGTGGGGTTACGCACGTGGGCCGGGGCGTACCTGGTGTGGGCGGCGCTCGGTCTGGGGCTGGGCGTTGCCTATATCGCTTTCGGGGCCGTGGATCTCCTGTTTGCGGGGCTCTACGTCTATTTCCTCTGGAGCTATCGAAAAAAGAAGGTATCGGTCAGAATGCATTAGAAGCGGCAGGGATCGCGGGAATCCGCGATGTGCCGCTTCTTTACATGCGCAACAGGATTATTCTCCGTGGTTATGAGCGCACCTGCTCCGGCATCGGGGAGACCAGACTGATGTCGTGTTTTTCCAGTATCTCCTTGATCGTCAGGTTGCACTGATGCCTGATATCGAAGTAGTTTACGTCCAGTTTGATCCAAAACTCCGTTCGAATCGAGAGCGCATAGTCGTCAAAGGTATAGAGGTGGCAGCGAAGCTTTTCCATGAGCCCGTCGTTTTTCGCCAGTTCCGTGACGATCTCCGCGCATGCCGCTTCGATTTTCCCAGCCGGTGTGTCCCCGCAAATCCTGATGCCGTGCACTGTACGCCTCCCGTTCCGTGCAGAGATGTTCTCCAGCATTGAGTTCGCGATGTCGCTGTTGGGGACATAGATGAGGGTGTTGTCCCACGTGCGCATGGTGGTCATACGTATGCCCACCTGTTCCACCACCGCCTCGGTGCCCTTGAAATTGACGATGTCGCCGATCTGAAAGGGCTTGTTCATGAAGATATTGAAGCCCCCGAACATATGGCCGATGGTATCCTTGGCCGCCATGGCGATGGCAACGCCCCCCAGTCCGAGGCCGGTAATCAGGGAAAAGACGTCATAGCCCAGCTCCGACAGCATCACAATAATGACCATAATCCAGATGGCCGCCTTCATGAGGTTCGAGACCACCGGGATGATCTGATCATCCAGTTTTGATTCGGTTTTTTCCACAAGGGGATTGAGTATTCCCTTAATGATTACGTCCAGAAGCCTGATAATGAGCCAGGTAATCACCAACAGAAACACCACCAGTATCACCCGGTCGATGAAGGCCTTCGCGCCTTCTGTGAGGGTGAGGATCTTGAATCCGAAGTGGAATCCCGCGACGATCAGGATAAGCACCAGCGGCTCCTCCACGTTATCGACGATCATCGTGTCGATATGAGTGGCGGTGCGGTGGGTGATCTTCCTCATATTATGTTTGAGCAGTCGATAGATGATTTTTGCCAGCAGGGTAAAGCCGATGACAACCAGGAAGAAATACAGATATCGGTCAAGGGTATTGCCGAAAAACTCCTGGGAGATGAATGACATGAATTGTTCCATACGGTCATTTCCTCCGATTATGTAACATGCAGTGAGTGAATACGTTCATCGCCCCTGTATCGATGCAATCGGTACAGGGGCGAAATTGTAACATCACATGCCCGTGAGTGCAAGGGGGATGTGCCTGTTTTTCACCATGGTGCGGACGAATGAGGCAGCGGCGACGGCCGTGAATGGATCTTCTCGCCACAGATAACTTCCACAAACATCAGGACGACAGCGGGTAGTTACCGTACTCCTCGATCGCCTCCATCATCCAGCGGATGTTCTGAACCTTGATATCCGCGTGGGAATTGCAGGGACCCAGAATCAGGCCGCCTCCCTTTCCAGCCTTTTCAATGGACTCCCTCACATGATCGAAGACCTCCTGGCGGGTGCCGTGAGAGAGAACATGGGCGATATCCAGGTGACCCAGGAGTGACAGGTCATGCCCCACGGTTTTTCTGTATTCGGCCAGGTCCACGTTCGCCGTCGGCTCCAGGGAGTGATGTCCGTCGAAGCCCCATTTCACGTAGTAGGGAAGCAAGGGGATGGTCCAGCCGTCGGTATGGATAACGATCTTGATGCCGCGCTTGTGGGCGTGATCGGTGATTTCCGTGAAGGCCCTGCCGAAAAGCTCGTCCATCGTCTTCGGATTGAGCATGGGGCCGGACTTGTAGGCCTGGTCGTCGGAATAGATAAATCCGGGGAGGCCCGCGTCCACGGAGACGTCGATAAACTTCAGATAGATATTCTTGTTGTATTCAATCATATCCTCCATGAAGCCCCGCTCCTTTTTGATCAGGCGGGTGTAAGTGGAAAATCCGAAGGGCTGCCAGGTGTTTTCAAACAGGCCGTATAAAGCCGAGCCAAAAAGAAAAATGTCGTCCCCGAATTTCTTCTGGATGAGGCTGTTGAATTTGTACATCTTCTCGGGCAACGCCTCCCAGTTTTTCTTGTTGAACTTCTTCCAGTCCTCCGGGGTCGTGAAAAGGCCGTTCAGATACATGGGAGTGTCCATATTCCCGTACCCGTCATCGACGATCTTATAGAGGCGTCCGTACACGTCGGTCATCTCTTTGGAGTCTTTAAAAAGGAAAATGTTTGCATATAACGCCCAGGACGCATCGTATCCCATTATGATATCCGACTCCAGTTTTTTCAGCATGAACTCCGTTACGTCCCGTTCAAAGATGCCGATGCGGTTCAGGATGGGGGCGGTGATGTCTATGATTTTTGCGGTGATCGGGTTGGTTATATACTTGTACGAATTGTCGGGTGTGTCGCCCAAGATATCATAGACATGCTTCTGCACATCGATGCACGATATGGTCGGAACTCGATCCGGTTCCTGATGATTGAGAGCCTTTTCCACACGTTCTTTTGGATGCATAATGACCTCCGTAACACATAGCGTACGTTCCCCGTTGACCAAAAAGGGATGCACTCATACACTAATAAATATATGTAAGTATAAGGGAACATGGTCGACTCATTGTATCAGAACTGATAATGCCGGCGCAAATTATTTCTCTTTGAAAGAACGACACGTAATTGGTGACTTCAGGGGGACAATTTTTGCTTTGCGTAACATCTTCCCCGGTGATATGGTATGCCTCATGTCTCATGAGCCAATGAATGCCCGGGGCGCCGCACTGGCGGTATTATTCTGCCTCCTGTTCGGGTCGAACGCCCTGCCCATTAAGATCGCCCTGATCTGGATGCCGCCGATCGCCCTGGCCGCGGTGCGGTTTACCATATCGGCCCTGGTGATCTATGCCTATTCCCGCATTGTGGGTATTAATATAGTCGTCCAAAAAGGCGGCTGGCGGCATATGTGTGTGGTGGGAGCAATTTTCGGCGCCCAGTTTTCTCTCTTGTATATCGGCCTCAACAATACGACCGTCTCCCACGGCGCCATCCTGATGAATCTCCAGCCCTTCTATGTGGCTATTTTCGCCCACTTTTTTCTCACAGACGATCGTTTGACGCCCCGAAAGATTATCGGCATTCTCCTCGCCTTTGTCGGGGTGGTCTTTTTGTTTTCACGGTCGGAGACCGGGGGGTCGCAAACGCTCGTGGGGGATGCCGTGATGACGGTGACGGCGTTTTTATGGGCGAGTCAGACCGTCTATATCAAGAGGCATCTCGAGGATTGGGACCCGATTACGGTGGTGCTCGTCCCGATGATTATCGGCGTGTACATATTGGTCGCCGCATATCTGGTCTTGGAGCGGGGTGAGTCGGTGGTTGTCAACCCGAAGGTGGCGGCGGCGATATTCTACCAGGCGGTCATCGTCGCCGGATTCGGATACCTGACGTGGACACACCTTCTCTTGAAATACCAGGCGAGCACGTTGTCCACGTTTGTTTTTCTGATGCCGGTATCCGGTGTCGTACTGGGGGTGCTGTGTATGAATGATGAGCTGACGGTTCGTCTGGTGACGGGACTTGTCTGTATCGCCGTGGGAATTCTGGTCGTCAACGTCAAGTCGAGAGAGGCGTTTGTCGTCCCGGAGTAAACCAAATCCGCGAAGAAAAGGCGTGGTGACGACCCATACCTGAATTATCACATGATCTTTATTAGAAGTTTACTGTTTTGTGGGACAAGCTGAATGAAAATACGGAGATCCCATTTCCATTCGAGAATACAAAAAGATATTCCGATTATTGTCACAGAAGCCGTGATGGTATGATTCTAATGTCGTCTTCGTCTTCAAAATCCCATTGGAATTCACCTGAAGGAGTGGATGATGAGCGAGTTGAAAGCGGCGGGAGTACCCAAGGAACTGGAGCCGGCCTTCGCGTCCGCCGAGGAGAAAATCAAGGGCTTTTTTTCAGATATCACCACGATTCCCGAATGGGGGAGAATTCAGGTAAACGGGACTCGGTTCATGTAGACCCAGGCCCGTGGACTGGCCATGACCTTTCGAGATTCCGTGACCGAGATATTCGGCGAGAAGGAATCCGAGCAAATTCTGTACAGGTTCGGCCAGGCCCCGGGGAGAAACGAAGCCAGGGCGTTTCACGAGAGGTTCGGTCTTGTGGATCCAATGGAACGACTGGCGGCGGGGCCCATCTATTTCGCGTACAGCGGCTGGGCTTTCGTGGATATTCTTCCCTTTAGCGCTCCTCGTTCGGACGAAGATTATATCCTGACCTATCATCACCCCGGCTCCTTTGAGGCCGAGGTTTTTATGTCCGATAACATTACATCGTCCCACCCGGTCTGTTTTATTAACGCCGGGTATTCTTCCGGCTGGTGCGCGGAAAGCTTCAATATCCCCCTTGACGCCCGGGAGGTGTCCTGCGCCGCGGCGGGAGATAAGCACTGCACCTTCATCATGACCCATTCATCAAAAATGTTGGAACGTCAGTAGCGATTCCGGGAGCTCTTACAGAAAAAGCCGGCGGCGGAGATCACCACCGAGGAGTTGCTGTAGGTACCGGTTTTTTATAGGACAGATAACGCAGGTGATATGAGAGAGGGGAGGCGGATTGATATCCGTATATGAAAGACGGGGCGATGTTCACGCCCCGTCTTTTCCGTATGGATATAAAAAACCCGTGGGAAACGAGAACACACAGGGCTTCTCCTGGTGGGTATCGTTGTTCAATGCAGCGGGATGTCGGGTGACGGTAACGTACCCTCAGGGTACGCCCGGGACGATATCGGGTCTTTTAATATCGCCTGCCGATCGGTATCCATCGGGAGAAACACACACCCGCTTATGGAGACGGAATAAGCTCCCCGGCCATGACCGTGCACCCGAAGCTTTCGAACACCTGACGGCTCTTCGCCATTGTCTCCCGTGCGGTGTATTTGAAAATCATGCCGTTTTCCAACTGACGATTGAGGTCGTCGGGAGTACGGCCGGTCTGTTTGGACAGACTGTTAATCAGATTCAGGGCCCGATCGTACTTCGCGGGTTTGAAGACCGTCAGGGCGTGTATCACTTCCACCGTGCAGCCGAACTTCTCGAAGGAGGTCTTGCTTCCCAGCAGGATGTCGAGAGACGAGTATCGCATGATCATTCCACCGGTCAATTTCTTTGCGATCTTTTCTTTCTGTGTCCGCGTTTTCTTCGAAAGGTCGTCTACAAGCGTCATAAATGTCTCGTTATCCTCCGGCCTGAAAACCTTCATGCTGTAAAAATATTGATACTTCCAGCCGCAGTGAGGACAGTGATTGACGTCAATCCTGATCTCCTTGTCGCAATTGGGATTCGCACAGTTTTTAACGGGAAATCTCGAATCGTCGGCGATCGTTACAACCCGTTTTTCCGTATCGTTCTGTATCGATTCCCGTTTTCGCGTCTTGATATTCCTCAAACCCAGTATGAAAAGCAAAAAACCGGAGAACATCAGAATATAGCCGGAGGTTTCAAGATAATAGAGGAACGAAAGCCCGAAGAGTGTAATACCGAAGAGTATGAGTATGACGCCCATTTTCCGCTATCCTTTATTCCGAACTGAGTGAACAATAACGGGATTGATCAACAATAGATCGACGTCGCTGAGTATATCACAATGCCATCAAATAGTATAGATCTGTAATAGTGGTTGTTTTTTCATGCATGGAGTACATGAGGTGTTTCACGTCCGGGTTTTTTCCCGGTGTATTTTCCTGCATGTACAGGGACAACGGCAGCCCCGGGGATACTCAAGCCGTGAAAGAAGTACATACGGGAGGATATATTCGATCGACTCCACAGTGTCGCCTTTCGGCGATGATCAATACCACCGGGGCATCGCTCTGGCAGGCACATCGAGGGTGAAAAAACGCTTATGGAAAAAGTGATCATATAAGAGAAAACATATAGAGAGGTCTGATCCATTTTCAATGCGAGACAGGATGAACCGGCCGGGGGGCGCCGCCCCGATAATACACGGCATAAGACGGACGCATGTCATTTCCCGTATACTCCCCTCCCGTGGTGCATGAGGGAAAAACCAAGCGGGAAAACGGGGGTGGTCAGGATATCTATGAAAACGGGTGTTTTCTCCCATGCGGAGGGCTGTTTTTTCGTTGTAACCGGGGAGACATCACCCATGAAAAGAAAAATAAACCTTGCTTTTTTGACAGTGTCTTATTAAAATTTCTCTTGCTCAAGCGTCTTTTATAGACGATTCGCTTCCATAGTACGATGTGGAAAGAGAGGCATACACGACACATCATATTGAAAGAGATCGGGGTATTAGTGTGTCAAAAAGAGATAATGACGCATACCGACGACGGCAGGGTAAGGACAGGTATTCACGTCAATTGTTCGGACTGCCGATCGGGATCGAATACATGTCGGTCAAGGGCGCTGTCATCCCGGCCGACTGAAAACCGACTGAATGGCGGGGTGAAAGAGGCGTGGGGTGTAAGGGGGTGGTGAATGACAATTAATTGAACGAATATCACGGATACATGTGGGCGGATATGATATTTTCCGGCTTTGTTTGTTATTGTTACCGAAAAGTTTTAGTAAAAAAGGTAAAAAATATTACGATACAGTGGCATTGTCTGATTTGTTTGTGGTATAATTGCGCTTGCGTTTGCTTATGTGTATGAGTGAACGTATCGAATTTGGGGAGTGCTGCGTTCATTTTTCACATGACACGTATAAGAGTGTTATATGGCGAAATTTGTAAGGGTTATTTGCCCGAGCTGCAGTAAAGATATTTACATGGACCCGTCAGAGGTTCCGGAGTCGGGGAAAAGTGTCATCTGTTCCTCGTGCGGCACCACCTTCAAGGTAAAACTTGGGAAAAGGGATAAACAGCCGAATGAAAATAGGGGGCTCCCGTCCTCGACGAAGCCCCGTGTTGTTGTCATTGAAGATTCCAAATTCGCCAGGACGCAAATTAGTGAGGCCCTCAATGGGGAGGGTATCGCTGTTGTGGAAGCGGAAACGGCCGAAGACGGACTGAGGCTGGTACAGGAGCTCCACCCGCTGGTGGTTATTGTGGATATTTTCTTGGGCATCGGCAATCCCCAGGGGCTTGATATTATCAGGACCATCAAGAAAGGCGTGGCGGAAGGCTCATCCGAGGATATTAAGGTGGTCATGTACACGGTGATGTCCGAGGAAAAAGTTCCGCTGGCCGTTCGAAAAATGACCGACTCCTTCGTTCACAAGGGGCCCACCGCTCTGTTTCATTTGCGGGAGGAGGTTATACGGCTTCTCAAGAGGTAGAACCGGCGGGATTCCAATACAGGGGGAGGCCGATCCAAAAACGATAGACGTTTGAGCATCTCGCGAATCCAGTCATGTCTCCCGGATGAGGGGGGAAGGTGGGGATGGGAAGGAAGGGGGAGAAGTCGACGGGGAGGCATTGATGGGCGGTCTGTTCCCGTTTGAAAGTACTTCATCGCATGAAAAACCGGCTCTTCGTTTTTTACGAAGAAGCCGGTTTTTTAATACGTCTTCGGCAAAAAAAGCCGGTGCGGTTGCATCAGCTTTTTCGGGCGATCTTCTCGTTAAGAATGGTAATCTGCATTGCCAGGGAGGCGGCGTTTGCGAGGATCTGGAGCTGGTCCAGGTTTTTGTCGGCGACAGTGCCGGACTCGTCATCGCAATAGAGTATCGCCACGGTTTTATCGTACACCACAAAGGGGATAATCAGGCAGTTTGCCGGCAGGTAGCCCCCGATGTGCTTGTGCAGCTTTTCAGAATCCGAGTCGCTCATCTTGCCGGAATAGAATGTCCTCTTGGTGACCACCTCTTCAAACGAATCCAACTCCAACACACCCATTGAAAATGCCGAGGAGGTCTGATTCAGTTTTTCGATATTGTCGCCGCCCTTCTTGGAGAATCCTTTATAATAGCTCATATCCGCCTTCTTCAGTACGGCGATGAATCCGCGATCGTGATCGATTTTCAGGAAATTAAAGATAGTGTCCGAAATAAAGGCGAAGCTCTGTTTTCTGAGCAGCTCCTTCGATGTCTTTTTCAGATAAGTCAAATCGAAGATGTCCCGTTCGATTTCCCGCTCGGCGCTTCCCAGCTCCAGCTTTGCGTCAAGAAGCTCGCTGATGAGCTGTTCCCGAATGAACGCAAGCTGTTCTTTTTCGTTGTGGATGCGCTTGTTGCGAAACAGGTTCTCGACGCAGAGCGACAGTTCCTCCACGAACTGATCCAAACCCGTTCTCAACAGGTTGCTGCTGAGATGGGATTTGTCCGGTTTATTGAGAAAATAGCTGGCGCCCATAAAGAGCGATTTGAGCCGGATTTCCGTATCATTGATGGAGGTAATGATGATGACCGGTATTTGGGGTAAGTTCTGATTGATTTCGCTGAGGAGCTCGAGACCGCCGTAAATCTCAACGGTTGACTTGATCCCCGGCATAACCAGGTCAAGGATGAGCACCGGAGACACCCGGGTCAACTCCAGGCTGTTGATGCGCTCCAGGGCTTCCGTCGGATTGTCGTAGCTCTCCACCGTGTAGCCGAAATTCATCAATCCATCAGCGAAGATGGTCCGCATCAGTTTTTCGTCTTCCACCAGGATGACCAATTCCTGGGGAGAGAATGAGGAAATGCTGTTGGCCACGTTCTCGATTGATTTAATAATCTCGTCCTTGATGTTCGCCTGATCGGTTGGAACGGATTTTACCGGCATGTCCTCGTCATGTTCCTCGGAGAGGAAATCGATTTCCATATTTGAAAAAGATCGGTCGATTTCCTCAAGGAACTCGTCCACATCCACAGAGAGCTCCACCTCTTCATCATCGATTTGTTCATCCTCGAATCGATAGATGCCGTCCCAGAAAAACATGGAATACAAAGTATCCTCCATGATTTCCTTGAGGGTGCTCTTCAGGTTGTCTTCTGTGATGAATCCCTGCTTGAGAAGGATGTCGCCCAGGCGTGTGTTCGGCGCCTCCTTTTTCTGAAACATCAGGCTTTTTCGGAGGTCCTTTTCACTTATGAGACGCTTTTCGATCAGTCTCCTCCCCATACGTTCCTTGAAGGTCGGAGAGTAAGCCTTCACGATTATGCCGTTGAGAAAATGAATCGTCCCAAAACCTTCCTGGGATTTGACCGCCAATACGCCCGTTAAATTGTCGCGCTTTACTTCCCGAAGGATATCTGCAAGTTTGTTTTTTTCGAGACTTCCAGAAAGTTTCATGATTGCACCGATAGCTGGGTCACAGTAAGAACGTAAATGCTATAATATAAAAAATATCAAAAAAAAACAAGCAGATTTATTCATTATCGTACAATATCATAATGTGGGTAAAATACTGATAGTATCGCCGGCGAAAGCGAAGAGTTTTTAAGGGGGTGTTGTATTGTTCCCGACCACGGTTTGAAATTCATCACGGCGAAAATCCAACCGAAAAACCAATTGTACTGCCGAAAAGTCTTGACAGTCTGTGAAGGCGTGTGTGATAATAAGGCCTTTTGTAATTCAGATGATGTTGGCGATTACATCAACACATGGCTCACTTTATTCTTCTTATCATCAGTGCGGTTTTTGTAAACAACTTTGTTCTTGCGCGGTTTCTCGGCATCTGTCCCTTCCTGGGAGTTTCCAAAAAGACTGAAACCGCCATCGGAATGAGCATGGCGGTCATCTTCGTGATGACCATTGCGGCGCTGGCGACCTGGTTGTTGCAACAGTATATTCTCATTCCCCTCGAGATCCAATATCTCCAAACGATAGTATTTATTCTTGTCATTGCATCCCTGGTGCAGCTTGTGGAGATGGTCATCCAGAAGGTCAGCCCGGTATTGTACCAGGCGCTGGGTATCTATCTGCCGTTGATTACCACAAACTGTGCGGTGCTCGGCGTGGCCGTTCTGAATATTCAGAAGGGGCATACCTTCTGGGAGGCCATTATATTCGCATTCGGCGCATCGCTCGGGTTCGCCCTGGCGTTGATCCTCTTTGCGGGCATACGAGAGCGGTTGGACCTGGCGGATGTGCCGAAATCGCTTCAAGGCACCGCCATCGCCCTGATTACGGCGGGTTTGTTGTCCTTGGCCTTCATGGGATTTGCGGGACTTGTAAAATAACGGGATACTGAAATGCTTTCTGCGGTATTAACCCTTGCGGGTCTGGGTTTCCTGGCGGCCCTGGGATTGGCGGTTGCCTCCCGGGTTTTTTACGTCAAGATGGACCCCAGGGTCTCCACCATCGTCGATATCCTCCCCGGGGCGAATTGCGGCGGCTGCGGGTACGGCGGCTGCAGCGCCCTTGCCCAGGCGATCGTGTCCGGGGAAGGAAATATCGAGGCCTGTTCCGCCATCGACGATGAGGGGGCGCGCGCCATTGCGGATATCATGGGCATCGAGTATACCGACTCGGAAAAAGAGAGGGCGGTCGTGCTGTGCCGCCATGCCGACGGCGGTGTGAAGGATACCTTTACATATGCGGGTATCTCGGACTGTCGGGCGGCGAACCTCATAGGCGGAGGCCCGAAGGCCTGTAAATATGCGTGCATTGGGCTGGGGACCTGTGCCTCGGTATGTCCCTTCGGGGCCATTGTTATGAGCGCGGACGGCCTTCCCATCATCGATCCGAACACGTGCACCGGCTGTGGCGTATGCGTCGCCGAGTGCCCCAAGAACGTCCTGATGCTGGTGCCGGTGTCGTCGGCGGTTTCCGTACACTGTTCGTCAAGAGACAAGGGCGCCGCGGTCAAAAAGATCTGCAGCACAGGCTGCATCGGATGCGCCGCCTGTGTGCGGGTGTGTCCCTTCGAGGCGATGACCCTGGTGGACAACCTCGCGGCGGTCGATTATTCCAAATGCCGGGTATGCGGCCTGTGTGTTTCGGTCTGTCCCACCAATGCCATCAGGGATCACCGGGACGAGCTGAAGGTGCGAAAGGTCGCGGTCATCGGTGATGACTGCAATGGCTGTTCCCTGTGCTCCCGGGCCTGTCCGGTAGACGCCATCACCGGAACGCCGAAGGAACAGTACACCGTTGATCCGACCCGCTGTATCGGCTGCGGCATATGCGCGGACCTCTGTAAGCGGGGGGCCATTTCGATGATCACCGTAGACGGTACCGATGATCGCGCGATCAATACCGCGGCGTCCGCGGGCGGCGGGGGGAGATGATGAGCACGCATACACGATATAAAATCCATCGCTTTCAGGGCGGCGTGCATCCTCCCGAGGAGAAGCTGACGTCACAGCTCAAAACGGAAATCATGCCGATTCCCGAGAAGGTGTATATCCCCCTGTCTCAGCACATCGGCGCCCCGGCGGCGCCGGTGGTGAAGGAGGGGGACACGGTTTTTGTGGGTACGGTTCTTGCCGAGGCGGGGGGATTCGTCTCCACGCCCGTTCACGCCTCGATTTCCGGCACGGTGGAGGGAATCGCCCTGTATCCGCACCCGGCGGGGAGGCCGATGAGTGCCGTGGTTATCAAGGGGGACGGCGAAGACCGATGGGACGACCAAATAGCGCCCCGTTCCGACACCGATTCGCTTGAAGGCGCGGAGATCCGGGAGATTATCAAAAACGCCGGCATCGTGGGAATGGGGGGGGCGGCCTTTCCCACCCACGTAAAGCTCTCGCCGCCCAAGGAAAAACCCATCGACACCCTTATCATCAACGGCGCCGAATGCGAGCCGTATCTAACCGCCGATCACCGCCTGATGCTTGAATCCCCGGAAAAAGTCATCGGCGGTGTGCGATTCATCGCCCGGGCCCTCGGTGTAACCCGCATTCTTGTGGGGGTGGAAAAGAACAAGATGGACGCCGTCCAAGCCCTCACGGACGCCGCCGGATCAGACATAATCGTGATTCCGTTTCAGGTGCGCTATCCCCAGGGGGCGGAAAAGCAGCTTATCAAGGCGTCCGTCAACCGGGTGGTTCCCGCTGGCGGTCTCCCGATGGACGTGGGCGTGGTGGTGCAAAACGTGGGCACCGCCGCGGCGGTGTATGATGCGGTGACGGGTGGTGTGCCGCTGGTCTCACGGATTATGACCGTCACCGGTCCGGGAATCGGAACCCCGAAGAACATACGGGCCCGAATCGGGACCCCGCTTTCCGAGGTGCTGGATTTCTGCGGGGGGATCGTCCCGGATGTGAGGAAGGTGATCATGGGAGGCCCCATGATGGGCAACGCCCAGTTTGACCTGTCCGTGCCGGTTATCAAGGGCACCTCCGGTTTGTTGCTGCTGACGGAATCAACGGCTCAGATCCTCCGGACCGGGCCGTGTCTCCGCTGCGGGAACTGCGTTCGGGTATGTCCCATGGGGCTGACGCCGCTGATGTTCGCACGCTTCGCGGAGCTGGGCATGTTCGATGAGGCGGCGGAGTCCAATGTGGCCGATTGTATCGAGTGCGGCTGCTGTGCGTATGAATGCCCCGCGCATATCCCCCTTGTGCAATATGCGAAATACGCGAAGGCGGAGATTCAAAACAGAAAAAGGAAGGCTGCCGGGTGAAAGACGTCTATCTCATAACCTCCGGACCCCATATCCATAGCGCGGACAGCATCCCCAGGGTCATGTATTCGGTGGTGCTCGCCCTGTTGCCGGCGGTGGTCGTGTCGATCCTGTTTTTCGGCACCGCCGCCTTGGTGATGTATGCGATATCCATCGTCACCTGTATCGTCGCGGAGGCAGTGTGTCAGAAGATCATGGCGCGGCCCATTACCGTCACCGATGGAAGCGTCCTGGTGACGGCGGTTCTTTTGGCCATGAACCTGCCGCCGTCTTCACCCTGGTGGCTGGTTGTAATGGGGGGACTGACGGCGGTGGTACTAGGCAAGCAGGTATACGGCGGGCTGGGGTACAACCCCTTCAATCCGGTCCTGATTGCCCGGGTGGTGCTGTTGATCTCCTTTCCGGTTCAGATGACAAACTGGGTGTCGCCGGCGCCCCTCTTTTCGGGGATCGATATGGTCTCGATGGCCACGCCCCTGGGGGAGATCAAGACGGAGCTTATGACCACCGGGGCCATCGACCTCGCCCGATATAACTACCTCGACTTCACCGTCGGATTCATGGGTGGCAGCCTGGGGGAGATGTCGGTGATCGCGCTTGTTTTGGGCGCCTTGTTTCTCCTCTTTCGGGGATACATCACCTGGCATATCCCGGTGACCTATATCGCGACGGTGTTCGTCCTCACCGGTATATTCTGGATGATTGACCCCACGACCTATGCGAATCCGCTCTTTCACGTGCTGGCCGGAGGATTGGTGTTGGGGGCCTGTTTCATGGCCACGGACATGGTGACGTCGCCGGTCTCTCCCCGAGGGATGATCATATTCGGGCTGGGATGTGGTATAATCACAGTAGTGATCCGCCTCTTCGGCGGCTATCCCGAAGGAGTCGCCTTCTCGATTCTTTTGATGAACGCCGCAACGCCGATCATCGATCGATATACCGCGCCCAAGAAGTTCGGACACGTCAGACCGAGTGAGGCGGGAGGGGCGTCATGAAGGAAACGGCCCGGCTTATACTGGTACTGGTCCTCATCTGCCTGGTGGCGGCTCTGGCCCTCTCACAGGTCTACTCCTTTACCAAAGTCCCCATCGAGAACGCCCTGCGGGAGGAGAGGCTCCGGGCGATTCGCACCGTCCTTCCGTCATATGATAACGAACCGGACCGGGATGTGGTAAGCGTCATAACGGGGACCGACGAAGAGGGGACGGAGATCATCACCGATTACTACATCGGCAGAAGCGGAGAGGATATTATCGGCGTCGCCTTTGTGGCGTCGTCGTCCGCGGGCTACAGCGGGGATATCGGGCTGATGGTGGGGGTGGACCCGGATGGGATCATTACCGGCGTGGAGGTGATCAGTCACGCAGAGACACCGGGCCTCGGCTCAAAGATCACGGAAAGCTGGTTTTTGGCTCTCTTCCCGGGAAGGGATCTCGAAAACACCCGCTGGGCGGTGAAGAAGGACGGTGGTGATATCGACCAGATCACCGGCGCAACCATATCACCCCGGGCGGTGGTGGAGGCCGTGTATGAGGGCCTTGAAGTTTTTTCCGCACATCGGGAGGATATTCTCGCTCAGGCGGAACATGAAGAATACAACCTGGACGAAGCGTCCGGGGAAGTCCCGGACAATATGTCCGGGGAGATGAAATAGAGGAACGATATGGCGACGTGGTCTGATTTCACCAGAGGATTGTGGAGGGAGCACCCGATTTTCGTGCTGGTGCTGGGGATGTGTCCCACCCTTGCGGTGACCACCTCGGCGATAAACGGAATCGGGATGGGTCTTGCCACAACCTTTGTGCTGGTCTGTTCCAACATCGTCGTATCGTCTGTCAGAAACATTATTCCCTCCAAGGTACGTATCCCGTCCTTTATCGTGGTTATCGCGTCGTTCGTGACCATCGTGGACTTGGTCATGAACGGTTACTTTCACGATCTGCACAAAACGCTTGGATTGTTTATTCCGCTCATAGTCGTCAACTGCCTCATTCTGGGACGCTCTGAGGCCTTCGCCTCAAAAAAACCGATATTCGATTCTCTCATCGACGGTCTGGGCATGGGCATTGGATTCACTCTGGGTCTCTTCATCCTGGGTGCCATACGAGAGGTCCTGGGCAACGGCAGCATTCTGGGGCTGAGCATTTTCGGAACCGGCTTTCATCCGCTCCTTGTTATGGTGCTTCCCCCCGGCGCGTTTATCACTCTGGGATTTCTTTTGGGATTGATGAACGTGGTGGAGGAGAAACGTCGGCAGCAGCCATAGAGACACCGAAGGAGAAACCCCGTGGCGAAAATTGTAACGAAGGAACGCCTGTCAGAGCAGGTCGTAAGGATGACTGTGGTCTCGCCCAGGATCGCGAGGAAGCGAAAGGCCGGACAATTCGTCGTTTTGATCATCAATGAACAGGGGGAGCGGATTCCCCTGACCATCGTAGACTCTGACCCCGAGATAGGGACACTCACGATTATTTTTCAGGAGGTGGGAAAATCCACCATGCACCTGGGCGCCCTCAACGAGGGTGATGAGATCGCCCACGTGGTGGGCCCCCTGGGCAGGCCGACCTATATTGAGAATTTCGGTACGGCCGTGTGCGTCGGAGGAGGGGTCGGTATCGCCGCCCTCTATCCCATCACACATGCCCTCCACGATGCGGGAAACCGGGTTATCTCCATCATCGGCGCTCGGAATAAAGATCTCTTGATGCTCGAGGACGAAATGGGGGCGGTCTCCGACGAGCTGTTGATCTGTACCGACGACGGATCGTACGGTCCTCAGGGATTTGTTACCAGTCTCCTGTCCGAGGTCGTCGAGCGGAAGGAGAAGATAAAAATCGTCGTGGCGGTGGGACCGGTACCGATGATGCATGCGGTGGCGGAGTTGACCAGACCCTACGGCATAAATACCGTGGTGAGTCTCAATTCAATCATGCTCGACGGAACCGGCATGTGCGGCACGTGCCGATGCGAGGTGGGTGGAAAGACGCGGTTTGTGTGCGTGGAGGGGCCGGAGTTCGACGGTCACGAGGTGGATTTCGACGGGCTGGCGAAACGCCAGAAAGCATACCTGGAGGCGGAGAAAAAGGCCGTTCTTCGTTACTCCTGTGGCGTTACAGGTGAGGGTTGATCGGATGGACAATAAAGAGCGGATGAAGATACCACGGCAGAAGATGCCGGAACAGGACCCGAAAGAGCGGGGGAAGAATTTTGACGAGGTCCCCTACGGCTACGACATCGATCTGGCACTCACCGAGGCCGCCCGATGCATCCAGTGCAAGAAGCCGGGATGTGTTGCCGGGTGTCCCGTGGAGATAGACATCCCCGGATTTATCAAGCTGATTACAGAGGGTGAGTTCGTGGCGGCGGCCCGGAAAATCAAGGAAGATAACGCTTTACCCGCGGTGTGCGGTCGGGTGTGCCCCCAGGAAGATCAGTGTGAGGCCGGGTGCGTCCTGGGTAAAAAAGGTGAGCCGGTTGCCATCGGGCGCTTGGAACGGTTCGCCGCCGATTACGAGCGGACCCACGGCAAGGTGGCGTTGCCGGAAATTCCCCCCGCCACCGGGAAGAGGGTTGCGGTGGTCGGTTCCGGTCCGGCGGGGTTGACGGTGGCCGGAGAGCTGAGGCTCCTGGGGCATGACGTAACGATATACGAGGCGCTGCACAAGCCGGGGGGAGTGCTGGTATACGGCGTTCCGGAGTTTCGACTCCCCAAGGACATCGTCCAGGCCGAAGTAGACTACATACAAGAACTGGGCGTGAAGATCGAGATGGATACGGTGGTGGGAAAGCTCGTGAGCGTGGATAATCTGCTGGAGGTTTATGATGCAGTGTTCATCGGCAGCGGTGCGGGACTCCCGATGTTTATGGACATCGAGGGGGAAAACCTCAACGGCATATACTCCGCCAACGAGTACTTGACCCGCTCGAATCTCATGAAGGCGTACAGGTTTCCGGAATACGACACGCCCGTGGCGGTGGGAAAGCGGGTTGCGGTGGTGGGAGGCGGCAACGTGGCCATGGACAGCGCGCGGACGGCCCTTCGCCTGGGGGCGGAGAAGGTGTTCGTGATATACCGTCGCTCCCGGGCCGAAATGCCCGCTCGGAAAGAGGAGATCCATCACGCCGAGGAAGAAGGGATTGAGATCGACCTGTTGACGAATCCGATCAGATATATCGGCGATGAAAACGGCTGGGTCAAGAAGGTGGAGTGCATTCAGATGGAATTAGGGGAGCCGGACGATTCAGGCCGCCGCAGGCCCGTACCGATTGAGGGATCGGAGTTTCAGATCGAGGTCGACATAGTGGTTGTGGCCATTGGAAACGGCCCCAATCCGCTGATACCGGATACGACCCCGAACCTCAAGACAAAGCGCTGGGGAAACATCGAGGCGGACGAGGAGACGGGACAGACATCCCGGGGGGGGGTCTTTGCCGGTGGAGATATCGTGACCGGGTCGGCTACGGTGATCCTTGCGATGGGTGCGGGTAAAAAGGCCGCCCGGGCCATCAATGCATACCTGATGGGCGAAAGCGACTCGGGGGAAACCGACGGGAAGAGTTGAGTTGTTCTATCGCGTGTTCGGGGCTGCCTTTCGATACGGATCGAACGATGCGTTACAACGAATAAACAAGAGCGGGGAAGCCGGCAAGCCGGCTTCCCCGCAATCGGTATTCGGACAAAAAAAAAGGAAAACAGAAAATGTTTTCCTTGAAGAAGGTAACGTATAAACTTGGTAGGTATTATCTTTGTATCATTCCTCTATTAAAAAGACCTTAAATGGAAATTAAATATTTCTAATAGGGTGATATCGGCAAAAAAAATGGAAACCCGCAAGAGAGGTTTCCGATTCAGGAGGTAACTTGTTTTATGTTTATATAATAGCCATAAAGTATTAATACCGCATTAAATCAGCATTAAATAGAACTCATGAGATATGAATAATGTAATCAAAATCTTGCTCAAGAGAAAAGAGGGATATGCCGGTCCCCTTCCGAGATACATCAGCCCAGGCGCCGCCGGCGCGGATATTTCCGCCCATCTTACAGAGGAGATGACGCTGGGGCCGGGTGAGTGGGCGGCGGTGCCCACCGGAATCGCTTTGGCCGTCCCATTCGGATACGAGTGCCAGGTGCGGCCCCGAAGCGGCCTCGCCCTGAAGCACGGCGTCACCATTTTGAACAGTCCCGGCACCATCGACAGCGACTACCGGGGCGAAATCAAGATCATTCTCATCAACCAGGGAAAGGAACCCTTCGTAGTCAAAAACGGCGACCGCATCGCCCAGCTGATCGCCGCGCCGGTATCCCGGGCGGAGTTCCAGGAGACGGACGATCTTCCCGAGACGGACCGGGGTGAGGGAGGCTTCGGTTCTTCCGGGGTGTGAGGGTGTTCTAAAACTATCAAGTAATATTTTTGAAATTTTGAAAGTATGCTTGCATTAATAACAAAAATATATTATAATAATAATCAATAGTTATATTAAAAAGAATAGTTTATTGATATATAACTAGGTGGGCTGATTTGTATAAGGTAAAAATATGCAAGCAGTTCCACGGATTTTAGTAGACAAATTTGCATGAGCATTTGCTGGCGATAAAGTGGGTTTTGCTGCGAAACAAATAACAGAATACTTTATTAACTATTCACCTCTTGTAAAACCATTTGACCACTACGGAAGAAAACCTACGCGCCAGGCATTATTTGTGGATTCAGTATATGCATTGACTCCCGAACAACAGTATTATTCACTTAACGACCTCACCTGTTTTAAATATAATTCGAAATATACTTATCCTGACGAGGACGTTTGTGTTTCATTACGCGAGGAGCTTCATTCATATATATCTAAAACTCCAATAGGTCTAAGTTTTTCCAAAATAAGAGAAACCGCTTTTAGAAAGGATTGGATGACCGCTTATAGTCGAATAAATACAAATCCTGCGGCTGCAGTAACTGCTGCAAGAACTCTTCTAGAAACCATATTCAAAACGATTATTAGTGAACGGGGAAGAAAGCCAGACAAGTCAGGCAAACTCAATCGTCTTATGCAAGAAGCACAAGATGCCGTTGGATTTATTCGTGCTCAAAGTCAATCTGAGCACGAATTGATTCAGGGGCTTGTCGGAATAATTAATGCAGTAGGAAGCATCAGTAATGAGGCTGGCGATCGTCATGGTACAGTAGATGGAATAAATCTTGACGATCAGTATTTAGCTTACTTATGTGTGAATGCATGTGGTACGGTTGGATTATGCTTTATAAAAAACATCTATTTGAGCCAATTAGAAACGTTACTAATTGAAATCTTTTCTGTTCTGTATATCAAAACTTTCTAAAAAACCCTACCAGCTCATCCGCCACCTTTTCTTTCTCCACATCCACCGTGACGGTGTGCAGAGACTTTTCCAGCATCACCAGCCGCTTTTTCTCGGAGGCTATCCGGTCATAGACGATCCGGGCGCTCTTCGGGTCGACGATGGAATCGTGCCGTGACATGATGACGATAACCGGGGCGGTGATGCGGCCAAGCCGTCGCTTCACCCGGCGCGAAAGCATCACTAACGACGCCCCGGCGGACACGGAGGTGCGGCCGTAGCAGACGTGGGTTCTTTGGCCCGAGACATCATCGACATCCTCGGGGATGTCCCCGATGAGCCGGGGGATGCCGAGGGGGGTGACGACGGGGAGGATGACGTTGGCCTTCCAGTCGATAAAATGAAAGGGCGGTGCCATGACCCCGGCGGCGGCGATGTCGTCATTATGATGGATCAAGAGATTCAGCGTCATCATGCTTCCCATGGAGAGCCCCGCGACGAAGACCGTTTGAAAGCCCTTCTTCAGCTCAAGGAAAGATCGCTCCGCCTCACCGTACCAGTCGCGCCAGGTGGTTTTATTCAGGTCGGCGATGGCGGTGCCGTGCCCCGGCAGGAGCGGCGCGCGGACGTGGTAGCCCGCCTCGTTGAGGACGGATGCGGGGAAGCGCATCTCGGACGGCGTGCCGGTCAGTCCGTGGATCAAAAGCACCGCCCTGTCGCTTCCCGTGGGGGAGGGAAACTCGAAGGGTTCGGCGCCGGGCATGAGGTTGTTCGGCGTGTTCATGAGCGATCTCCTTTCAGCCGAGAAGCGGCGTGTCGGACGGGGCCTCGGGGGGAAGCAGGGGGGCTCCGTTCGGCCCCAGAAGTCTCAGTATTCGACTTTCCTCAAGGCCTCGATCCGGCTCCCAGTCCAGAAGGCAGAGCACGGGCCGTGTCTGAAACCAGCCGTCGGCCGTATTGGGGATGGTGTCCCGCTTTGGGAGGGCGTTGGCGAGGTCCGCGTGCAAAGAGACGAGCATCCCGTCGCATGCGTAATCGATCAGGGCGCGGTGGAGCTGATCGGATTCCATCGGCTCTTTTGCGGCCATCAGCCTCGGGTCGGTGTCCAGCCGCCTGAGCGTATCCGCGGAAAGCGCGTCCAGGACGATCAGCGCCGTCTCGATGCATCGCACCGCCGGGGAGGAGACCGCCTTTTTTATCCTGAAGTCGGCTCCCATGACATCGGCGATGAATCCCACAAGGGCTCTCGCCTGCTCTCGTCCCGCGTCCGACAGGCACCGGGGCGGGTGCGTGTTCGTCTCTGCATGGGTGATGAGGATAATACGCATGCGTGCCTCCGTCTCTGATCGCGCATCGCATCCCTCGGTCGCCTCACCGGGGATCGTGCTTTTCACCGCGCCCGGGCGATGGGATATCTCCGTATACCCTGATAAAGGCGCCGCCGATCATATGACTATTCGTCATCGGATTCATGGGGACGGACGGATTCTGAATCTTCGCCCTTTTTCTTCTCGTGGGTGATGTGTATCAGGTAATAACCGACCGACAGGGTGATGATCAATACGCCAATGCCCAACAGGGATACGCCAGAGAGCTTCTTTGAATCCAGGATAATCACGTCCCGGACGACGGTGATGAGGGCTATCTCAAAAACCACATACAGCCGGATGACATGCTCGCTCAGGTAGACCTTGATGGTTTCGAGAAGCTCGAGCCCCACTAGCACCAGCAAAAACAGACCGAATATCTCCAGTATTTCCCTGATTTCAAGAAGAAAGCGGGGAGGTGTGATGATGTCTGTGATGATGAGATAGACGAGGTCGGCGGTCGCCAGGAGGAGCACGGCGGTCATCAACACCATCAGGACAAGTATGACGGTATTCTCGAATCGGTCAAGGACAGTGAAGACAATGTTCTTCATGTGCCTCTCCGAAAAGAAGGGAATGACGTATCGGCCCCCCCCGGCGTTCGGCGATATCGCCCGGAGATTACTGTTTACTTGCTCTGGGCTATAAAGTGCTTGACCATCTCGAAGAACGTGCCGGAAAAGACCATCAGGGCCTGGTTCCTGTTTTCCAGGTTGACGGCCGCCTCCAGGCTGGGCGCGTCCACGTTCTGGTTGAGGGCCACCTTGGTGAATTTCAGGGCCGGGAAGCTTTTCTGGAGTATCGGCCCGGCGATGTTGAGGGCCTCATCGATCAGCTTCTCCTTCGGGACGAGTTTAGAGACCAGGCCGAATTTTTCCGCCTCCTCGCCCGAGACCTTCCTGCCGGAATAGAGAATTTCCGACGCCCGGGAGAGACCGATGAGCCGGGGCAGGAGGTACGTGGTGCCCAGCTCGCCCCCGGAGAGGCCGATGTTGATGAACGACGCCACAAACACCGCCTCGGGGGCGGCGATACGTACGTCGCTTGCCAGGGCCATGCAGAAGCCGCCTCCGGCGCAGGGGCCGTTCACCGCGGAGATGACCACCTGGGGAATGCGGCGGATGTTCAGAATGATGGAGGCGAAGCGCTCCTGGACCAGCTTGAGAAACCGCTCCGGGTCGCTGAATAATACGCTTCCCTCGCTGGCGGCGGCGGCTCCCAGGTCGGCGCCGGCGCAAAAGCCGCGCCCCGCCCCGGTGAATACCACCACCTTCGTCTCCTCATCGTTCATGAGAGAACTGAAGAGATCATCCAGCTCGTCGAGCATGGCAGGGCCGATGGCGTTGAGGGTGTCGGGTGAGTTGAAGGTGACCAGGAGCAGGCCGTCTGTGGGCCGGTCCGTCAGCATGGTGGTGTAGTCTTTCATTTGTTTCTCCTCATAGCTCAAACAGTTCATATTTCCTGGTCCCCAGGCCCACCTTTTCGCCGTGAGAAAGCTGAACCGACCAGTCGATGTGCGGGTAGAGCCCCCGGAATTTGTCCTGCCCCGGCTCCAGGTTGGTGGTCAGAGCCGTGCCGACGATTCCGGACGCCCGGTTGACCAGGTCCGCCGAGGCCTGGTCGATGGCAACGGGATCGGTGGATGCGAGCACCCCGATGTCTCCCACGATGGGAGCATCGGAAAAGTTGTGGCAATCGCACTGGGGGGTAACGGTAATGATAAAGTTGAAAAAGACCGAAACGTCTCTTTTTCCCTCAACCACGCCGAGACTGTATTCGGCCATTTTTTTCTGGAACATCTCGGTGGAGCTGTTCCAGACGATGCGGATGGATCCGTTGGGGCACGTCAGGATGCACTGTCCGCAGCCGATGCAGATCTCCGGATTGATGGTCGCGGTTTTATCCAGTGTTATGGCCCCGGCGGGGCAGAAGAGCTTGCACCGTCCGCATCCGATGCAGGTTTTCTGCTTGACCTTCGGGGAGACGTCGGAGTGCTGGTCAAGCTTGCCGTCCCGACCCGCGCATCCCATGCCCAGGTTCTTGATGGCGCCGCCGAAGCCGGTCAGCTCATGCCCCTTGAAGTGGGTCAGGCAGATGAGGAAGTCGGATTTCACGATCTCCGCACCGATGGTGACTTTATCGTACATATCGCCGGAGATCGGCACCGTGGCGACGTTATCGCCCCTCAGGCCGTCGGCGATGATCACCGGCGCCCCGATGGCGTCTGGGGTGAAGCCGTGGTCGTGGGCGGTCATCATGTGGGAGACCGACTCCGCCCGGGAGCCGACGTAGAGGGTGTTGCAGTCGGTCACGAAGGGGAGAGCCCCCGCCGCCTTAGCCGCTTCCACAAAGGGCGTAACATAGGACGGACGCAGAAACCCCGTGTTGCCCCGCTCGCCGAAGTGGATTTTCAATGCTACCAGCGCCCGCTGGGGGATTTTATCGGTCAGCTCGACGGCCTTGATGAGCTTCTGGATCTTGCCGAATATGTTTGATTTGGCGTCGGATCGGGTGTCCACAAAATAGACGGGGACTTTTGTGTCGGACATGTAAATCGTCTCCCTTTGATCTTCCTCTCGAATTCCTTTCTCAGACTTCTCAATACTCAAGTCCGTGTGCCGCCATTATCACCCAGGGGGACGGCGGCTGTCAATCGGTTTTTATTTCTTTTCGGTTTTCATTTTGCTATAATTATCTGATGATCAGTGAAACGGGAAAAGTGATCGAAGCAAAGGACGGTACGGCGCTCGTGCTGGTGGAGCGAAGCGCCGCGTGTCAGGGATGTGCGGCCCAGGGCGTCTGCCATACTCTGGGAGGCGGCACAGACGCCCGGATCACGGTCAACAACGACCTGAACGCAAAAGTCGGAGACCTGGTGGAGCTCTCCATTCGTGAGTCATCGCTTGTGAGCGCATCATTCATCGTGTACATGGTTCCGGTGGCGGGGCTGTTTGCCGTTGCGGCCCTGGCGGGGTGGCTTGCCCCCCGATGGGGCTGGGATCCGGAGGCCTCCGCCGCAGCCGGGGCGGTCGTCGGCCTTGCGGCAAGCCTTTTCGGCATACGGCTGTTTCACCCGGTACTGGATCGATCCGACACGTTGAAACCCGTTATTACCCGTATCGTGAGAGAGACACATGGCGACGAAGAAGAAAAAAATTAATCCGGAGAAGGCGTCTTCCGGCATCAAGATCGTCGCCACCAACAAGAAGGCGAAGCGGGATTACTTCATCGACGACACCTACGAGGCGGGGCTTGTTCTGGAGGGCACGGAGGTGAAGTCGCTGAGGGAGGGGCGGGTCAACCTGAAGGATGCGTACGCCCGCATCAAGAACGGCGAGGTCTATCTGGTCAGCGCACACATCAGCCCATACGCCTTCGGCACCCATAAGAACCACGATCCCGAGCGGGAGCGAAAGCTGCTTTTACACCGGCAGGAGATCAGACGGCTCTACGGCAAAACTCAGGAAAAGGGCTTTACGCTGGTGCCGCTTTCGATATACTTCAAAAACGGACGGGCGAAGCTGGAGCTGGGGTTGGGTAGGGGGAAGGCGAAATACGACAAGCGTGAGGCCATCAAGAAAAAACAGGAATACAGGGATCTGGAACGGGCGCTGAAAGAGCGGAATAAGTAGGAATTTATAGGTTATAAACCTTCTTCATTGATAAGAATATTGTAAAATTCCGATTCAAGTATTCCACGATTAGTATCACCTATGTTCCTTGTTGATACATACAACATGCAATGTTATACAACGTTAATTTTCATACAATAATGTCGAATGAGGTAATATCATATCTTGAAATGTGTCAACGTGAAGGTGTAAGCTTACAACGTGGCATGAATTACCAATTGCGTGATAATCACTCTGTAATTCTTATGTCTTTACGGCCAAATGCTCCTTATGCGGATAGATACGAGGAGGATAGATTAATCTATGAAGGTCACGATGTACCTCGATCAAATGATAATCCTAATCCAAAAGTAGTTGATCAATCGGAATTTACACCATCTGGCAATCTTACTCAAAATGGTTTGTTCTTTAGTGCAGCTCATCGTTATAAATTAGAAAATAGTCCACCAGAAAGAGTTCGAGTATACGAGAAGATTAAACAAGGTATATGGTCTTATAATGGGGTGTTTCATCTCGTTAATGCTTGGATAGAAGAGTCAGAGAGTCGGAAGGTTTTTAAATTTGAGTTGGTTGCTGTTGAAGGAGAGGAAGATTTTTCTGTATCAGCCCCTAAAAATCCAAAACCACGTAGAATAATACCAACGTGGGTAAAACTTGCAGTCTGGAAGCGTGATGGGGGCAGATGTGTTATATGCAATAGTACGGATGATCTTCACTTTGATCATATCATACCTTGGTCTAAGGGAGGTTCATCCCAGACCCCAGAGAATATCCAACTCCTCTGTAGCAGGCACAACCTGGGAAAACGAGATAAAATTGAGTGATACGCGCTGTTCGATTCCTATTAGAGAATCGCGATTTATCTTCTCAAACGTCCGTGATTCTGGTATAATTTATATATCGGATGGAAACAATAATATAGATGCTGTTTCGGGCCGAGGGTGTTTTCGGCCGATCTCGTGTTCTTTGAAAATTGGGGGCGATTTGGGTTCGACGGGGGTAATTGATCTCGGTGCTGCATGTCGGGGAGCCTCACCTACCCGTTAATCATGGTGGGAATAAAGATAATCGCAGACAACTACGATTACGCCCTGGCCGCGTAATATCGGCCAGCGTCCGCTGTTTCCGTTCCCACCGGGGGCAGTCTGGGCGTTACAATGTGGGATAAGCCGATCCCGATGCCTGTAGGGATTGGACGAAAACCATACAGGCGCCCGTTTCGGCACTCCCTTTCGCCGGGGAGTCGAAACGTGGTATTAAACGGCGAATAAGCATGTAGACGCCCCGGGTGAAGATCTTCGGACGCGGGTTCGATTCCCGCCGCCTCCACCAGATAAGAATTTAAAAAGGTTTAAAGTAAAAAATAAGAAGCCCTTGAGAAATCAAGGGCTTCTTACTTTTTTACAGTCCATGATGGTTATAATGAGACTTACAATATCCATCCTTTTTTGTATAACAGGATAATTTCGACAAGGCACACGAAATGAGTTATACCTGAATATGGATAGAACTGTGAGACCACTCACTACTCCTGAGGGTGCGCTTCTTCGGTTTCTTTTCTCTCTTCACAGAAAACATTCCACTTACTTCTCAATCAGAATATTTGGCCTCTTTCCAGACCATGGTTGCGCCTTTTCCAGTTGACCTGCAAGTCTCAGTAATTGAGCCTCGCCGCCATAGCGGCCGATAAACTGAACGCCACAGGGGAGCCCGTCATTTGACCAGTACAAGGGAACAGACATGGCAGGCTGGCCTGTTATATTGGCAATGAAGGTGAACGGCATCTGATCCTTTACCGTGTTATAAATAATTTCTTCCAATATGGAATAGGTCAGCCTCCTGCTGCTTAAAATCAACTTTCCGATGAATGAAGAGATCAACTTCATCGAGAACCGGTCTTTTTTGCCGGGCTGCTGGGAACCGACAGGTACGGGCGGCTCACCCAGGGTCGGGGTAAGCACCATGTCATATGTGTCCAGCATCTGATCCATGATTATCCCGAGCTGCCGCCATCTACGTTTGGCCTTGACAAAATCCAGCGCCTTTAATTGTTTGCCTATGCTGTCCATTGCGATATTGGCTGATTCCAGATTGTTTTTCACCATGGAAAGACCGTATGTTTGTACCAGTCCATCCACAAGTGCGGCTGTGTTCCCGATTACAATGATACACCAGTTCAATACGACATCCTCTTCCTGATATTCAGGAGCGGCTTCTTCAACTGTATGTCCCAGATTTTCGAGCAGCGTGCATGTATGCTCCACAGCTTTTCTGCATTCCGGATGTACATTCTTGCCATAAGCTGATTTCATATGAAAAGCGATCCTCAGCTTTCTCGGATCTACATTTACTTCTTCGATAAACGGCCTTTCCTTATTAAAAATACCGTAAGGTGCTCCATATTCAAAACCCGAGACAGCATCGAGCATGACGGCAGAGTCGCGGACCGATCGTGAAACGACATGGCTGTGGGACATGCCGTCCCATTCTTCATCGAAGTCGGGTCCCACCGGATTGCGACCCCGGCTTGGTTTGAGGCCGAACAAACCACAATAAGATGACGGAATACGAATTGACCCCCCCTCATCTGTAGCCGATGCGAAAGGAACAATACCTGCTGCTACTGCTGCGGCCGAGCCCCCGCTCGAACCCCCGCATGAATACTCCAGGTTCCAGGGATTACGTGTCGGGCCGAATGCCTCTGGTTCAGTAACGCTTGCGAGTTTGAACTCGGGAGTGTTTGTCTTTCCAAGAACAATCAATCCGGCATTTATAAATCGGCTCACTATTTCCGCGTCATATGCGGGCACATAATTTCTGAGTAGTGCGCTGCCTGAACTCATGGGGAAACCCTTCAAGGCATGATGGACGTCTTTCAATAAGAAAGGAACCCCGCCGAATGGAGCATCTTTCTTCGGGTGTTTCGCCTCTTTTCTTGCAAAGTCATACATTGTCGTTATGATCGCGTTCAGTTTTGGATTGAGTTTTTCAGCTCGGTGGATAGCCTCCTCACAAATCTCTATGCTGCTGATATTCCCTTCTTTGATAAGCTTGGACAAACCGATACCATCGTATTGATCATAATCAGGAAATGAAGTCATATTGAAATCTCCTTATGGGATATAACCGAATAATAACACTGAGTGGCGCAGTTTTGCGCCGTGAAGCGCGGCGGCACCAGAGAAATCATGATCCTGCTTCAAATACAACCTCCTTTCTTTCAATGGACGATTACTCTCATATGATTATGTGAGGATGCTCCTATCGTGTGTATGTGTTACATCAGAACAAGTTATCTCCGCTGGGTGAAGAAACACGGGTTGAGGCGTTAGGGAAGATTACAGTTTCTTAACCGCGATACGTTTTTATAAACTACATCAACACTTTAAGGAGATCAAGCAACAATGTCAATTGCATAGTCCTCAGACCAATGGCCTCATATATAATTCAATCTCATTTCATTTTTTGATCCTTGATTTAATCGACCCTCCTGTGATATACACTATCACACGGTTTTTCGGTGGGAGAATGAAGAATATGAGACATATCTCCCTTTCGTACGGGGAGTCGAAACGCGGCATGAAACGGCGAATTAGCATCTAGACCCCCCGGGTGAAGATCTTCGGACGAGGGTTCGATTCCCGCCGCCTCCACCAGATCATCAATGAAGCAATTGAAGATAATCGATGAAACAATTTGAAATAGAAGTGGAACAGGTCACCGGGCACTGTTCCTATTCATATCGGCAGGGCGATAAGATCATCTGCAACGGATACGATACGCCGGCCGGCTTTTGCGGCGGGGCGTACGTCACCCTGTTTCCGATTATCGTCGCGCTTTCCTCCGGCGCCCGGTTCGATTTTGAGGACAATCCCCTCTCCAAGACGAAAATGGCGTGCCCCGACAACGGAAACGTCATTTTCAAGGTGACTCTCCTTGAGTAACCCTGCACGTTTTTGATATGGAATATTGAGAGGATACGCCGGCAGGCTCCTGCGGCGGGGCGTACGTCACCTTGTTTCCGATTCTTGTCACGCTCTTCCGATCACTTTCAGAATATCCCTGTTTTCGAGGATTTCCAGCTCATACCCCTTCATTCCGACGGTGAATATGGCGGCCGCAAGGTCCGTCGACGTAATGCTGAATCGAGGGGCGAGCATATTTAATACAGGATACAACCGTCTCATCAGCCGGTAGGTGACGTTCGGCTCATTTCGAGGCGTAACAGGATAAATATATCCGGGCCTGAATGCGTGAAACGCCCGAAATCCCATGCGTGACAGGCGATTTTCGACGGCCCCTTTGTCCTGGGAGAACATCATCCGGCTTTTTTCGGTGCGATCGGCTCCCGCGCCGCTTAACAGACAGAACGTTACTTCAGAATTCTTCGCAAGCACGGCCCGCGCCAAGGTTTCTGGGTAGTCCACGGTGATTTTCCTGAAGAGAACTCTGTCGACGGCTCCGGTGTATACCCCGAGGCAGTAGTAGACGATATCCACCGCTTCAAAACAGTCCGCGTTCTCATCGAGGACCGAAAAATCCTGTATGATAATTTTGGTCAGCTTTTCGTGCCGGATCCCGGACTTCCGCCTGAGGAGGCTCGTTACTCTCGACACCTCCCGGCTCTCCAGACACAGGGTCAGGACAAGGCCTCCCACCATCCCCGTCGCGCCGGTTATCAGGACGTGTTTTCCCATTTTGTGTTCCCTCCGTATCAATCTGAACAGCGTCCGCGTTCTGCCGTCTCTCTGTATCGCATACGGCACGGGACTCGGTCACGAGGCGATCCGGGCCGATACGAAAAGAAGGAGGACCGGTGATCGTTCCGTCACCGGACCTCTTGAGAGACGATCAGCAGCGTTGTCGTTTTCCTGCAATAAGGATGTTGTTATCCGGCTTACTTTCCAGGGTGGATGCCACTTTTTTTATGCGGTCACATCATCGCACAAAAAAATTAGGATACGCTTCCCGTAATGATTTCGGTCCGGAATCGGCGCGTCCTACTCCACGGTGATATCGTCTTCTTCGCTCAGGTGCCGACCCAAGAAGTCGAGCAGCGGTTCGGGATGATCGTTGAACCAGTTGTACGTATCGAACCGATGCATTTCCCCTTCCAGCCATACGGCCTCTTTCTCCGTCGGGAAGGCGTCATAGATAGCACGCGAAAGGTCGATGTCCGACCAGGGGTCCTCGAGGGACTGGACGAACAGCACCGGCACACACACATCGCCGGCGAACAGGAGCGGATGATAGTCATTCATTGCAGGCGCCCCCTCGCATATCGAAATACGATCCACCTGTTCGATGATGAAATCGGGAAGTCCGAAGTGTTCGTAGAACGCTTGGGTGCTGATCGGCTGTACCGACACTAGCGCCTTCACCCCGGCGTCTTTTAGGACATCCGGCTCCCTGCTCATCGCGATCATGCTTTGAACAGAGCTGAAACAGAAACAGACCAGACCTATGTCCTTGTCCCTCAGCTCGGGATGCTCGGAGACGAACGTAATCGCGGCCGCGATATCGTGGTACGATTCCAGCGCATCGAAGGGACCTCCGCCCGGGATCTCACCGCTTTCTCCGTGATGCCGCATGTCGTACATCAGCACCGAGTACCCCGCCTCTACCAGATGTTTGGCGGTGGGGATGAACTCGACGTCACGATCGTAGCCGGCGCTGAGGGTCCCCTCGTTTTCAATGGAATAGCCGTATTTACTGAATGTCAACGGATGACCGATGATCACAACGTCGTCTCCTGTGCCTCTCATGAGCCAGCCGGCCAGGGTGACTCCGTCCTCGGTCTCGATGTTGACGTCTTCATACTCCAGGCCGTAGTCTCCGGGATTCTTGACCATCGGCTGGCGATTGGGATAGATAAATGTATTGGCGGATATGTGTGAGAAGCCGAGTATCCCGAGGATACCGACGACGATGAGCACAAGCAGCGCTCCGCCGATAATACACAGCCTTCTCCTGTTCATCTGTACCTCCATATGGTTCTTATTGTTCATAAACCGGTGCGCCTTCTGTTTTGGCTGTCACCTTTTTCGATTCATCTCGATCCACGAGGGCGGTATCGTGGGGGGCATTCGCATGTTCATATGCCCCCACCCGATGTCCAAATACCGTTATTACCATACCAATACATAGTGTATATATGAATACACATAATCGCCCATTGCTTGCACAAAACTCCAGCGGAATGGAGAAATATGTGTGGGACCGGCGGAAATCTGATATACTCGAAGCACAGTCATTGGAGAATGGGAAATGGGACATCGATCCGAAAAAATGGCCGAGCTTGTCTGCCTGTTGGAGGAACATACCGTCCAAGACGGTCTGGTGTCCGCCGGCGTCGACAATGTGTTCCTCCTGCGTCTTTCACAGCAGATCGATCGCTTTCCCCAGGTGTATGAACCGGGAATTGTAATCGGCGCCCAGGGGAAAAAGAGCATCTATCTGGAGGGGAAGCGATATGATTACTGCGCCGGAACGTTTCTCACCCTGTTCGTGCCCATGCCCGTTGAGTGCGAGATCGTGGAGGCCAGTCCGGAAAGGCCGCTGCTGGGGGTCGGAGTCATTATTGATCGGAACAGGCTGACCAGGCTGCTGCTGAAAATGGACAACGTCGATCGGCCTCCCCCAAAACCGGATACCATTGATGCGTCCGGGATATTTACTGCGCCCGTCAGCAATGCCCTGCTGGATGCTGCCGTCCGCCTGATGAGGGCTCTCGGGAATCCGACAGAGTCGGCCGTTTTGGGTGATGCGATCATCGACGAGATATATTTCCGCATTATCAGTGACGTGCAGGGAGGGGCGCTGACTCATCTCCTCCAGCAGCGGGGACAGATACAGCGGATCGCCAGGGCGGTTGAGTATGTAAATCAGAACCTGGATAAACCGGTGTCCGTGGATGATCTGGCGGATATGGTCAACATGAGCAGCTCCGGTTTTCACAAAAGATTCAAGGAGGTAATGCATGTGTCTCCCCTGCAATACGCCAAGTCGATGAAGCTCAACAGGGCGCAAAGCTACATCCTGCAGGGGAAGAGCGTCAGCGAGGCGGGATATATGGTGGGATACAACAGCCCGGCCCAGTTCAGCCGGGAGTACAAACGCCATTTTGGGATTGTGCCGTCGGAGACGTAGATGAATCGCATCCGTTTGACGGTATGCATCGCGGCGGCTCCTGGCTGTTTTTATTTCCCCCTTTTTTTTTCAACTCTCCTGTGTTATACACTATCACACGGTTTTTCGGTGGGAACATGATGAATATGAGACATACCTCCCTTCAGTACGTTCGCGGTGTCTTTCTTGTCGTTGCCGTCGTTGCGGCGATGACGGCGCTCCCTCTGGTTGCGCTCTCCCAGGAAGAGGCGACCGTTCGGGTGCTCAACATCAGCGCACTCAGAAACAGGGTTGATCTGACCGATGAGCTGTTGGTTGAGTATGCCCGGGATATTTCAGACATCCCGTCCCGGCGGTATCCCGAGCTGGAAACGCTGACGTTCTCCAGCGGGGACGAGACGGTGGCCTATCTCCCCGGGGCACCCCTCTTTACGGGACTCGTCGATGTGTCCGGCTCCCTTGCCGCCGACGGCGGCTTCAACTTCACGTCCGTTTCCATTCCCAATGTCCCGGGGAAAAGTGACCTGGTCATTGTGGGGTTCGACGGAACCGTCAAACGCTTTGACGATGAAGTGACCATCGAATACGATGACCGCACCGTCACCACCAACAGACCGGTCTTGTTGTTGCCCGGCGATGTCATGTTTCTGTTTGTCCGGGAGACACGGGAGATGCATACCGAGGGGACGTATCCTTCTCAGGGGTGCGGGTGAACGAAGGGCGATGGCCCTTGGACAAGGGAAACGTACGAAAACATCGACCTGTTTTAACACGCGCCATAAGAGAGCCGGGAAAACCGAATCGCTTTCATCCCCGTCGTGAATGCCTTCCGACGAACACAAGAGAATGAGGCCCGGACATCGTGAGGCCGCAGAATTACACCTGCGGTGGGAACCAACATGATGGCACGATTCATGCCGGGGTTGTCCGGCCGCGTGCGGGATCGAAAACACCGAAGGGACGTCGGTGTTTTTTTATTGAGCTGGGATTCCGAATCGGGTAGAGTGGCCGGGGGAAGGCGGGCAGCCTGAACATCCGACAGATCGATTGGGCGGCGCGGATGTGTATCGAACGATCGTGGGATCACACACTTTTTTTGGAACACACAACCGGTTATGTGAGGGGAGAGATGATATGAAACGCGGGATTTTAACGTTATCCAAGGCTGTATGTCTGATGGTACTCGTCTGCTCGGGAAGTCTCTTTTCTGTGCATGTTGCGGGAGGCGAGAGTGACGCCGATCCGTATATCCCCATGTTCCGGGGTAATCCCGCCCATACGGGCAGTTACCCCACAGACGGGGTCCCGGTCTTTCATGATGCGGCATGGAAGTTCGAAATCGGCGGGGTGATCGGCTCCTCCCCTTGCGTGGCGGACGGTACGGTCTTCTTCGGCGGGTTCGACGGATACCTCTACGCCGTCGACACGGAAACGGGCGGGGAGTTGTGGCGGTTTCAGACCGGAGGGATCGTTCAGTCATCTCCCTGTGTGATCGACGGGGTTGTGTGCGTCGGAAGCCACGACGGCGCCCTTTACGCCGTGGACGCGCACAACGGCGAAGAGCTGTGGCGGTTCGAAACCGGGGGGTATGTGATATCGTCTCCCTGTGTCGTGGACGGCGTGGTCTATTTCGGAAGCTTTGATGATTACCTCTATGCTGTGGACGCATCCACCGGCCGGGAGCTCTGGCGATTCGACGGTGGGGATTTCATTCATTCCTCACCGGTCTGTGCGGGGGGTGTGGTGTATGTCGGAACCACCGGCGGCGCCGTATTCGCCGTGGATGGGGAGACCGGCCGGGAGCTGTGGCGCTTTCAGGCGGGGCACTGGGTCAATTCGTCGCCGGCGGTGGTCGGTGAAACGCTTCTCTTCGGGAGCGGGGACGGATTTCTGTACTGTCTGAGCGCATCCGCCGGCCGGGAGCTGTGGCGCTTTCGGACCGATGAGATTGTGGATTCCTCCCCCGCCGTTTCAGACGGCGTGGTCTATTTCGGAAGCATGGATTTTCATCTGTATGCCGTTGACATATCGACGGGCCGGGAGCTCTGGCGCTTCAGGACCGATTATTGGGTGGATTCGTCTCCCTGCGTGGTGGGGGGCGTCGTCTATTTCGGCGGCAGGGACGGCGGCTTCTACGCTCTGGAGGCGGAGGCCGGCAGTGAACTCTGGCGGTTCAAGACGAATGATATCATCTTCTCCTCCCCCTGTGTAATGGGGGGGGTGGTCTACGTCGGAGGCGGGGACGGTTTTCTCTACGCAATCGAGTGAGAAAACCTCCAACTTGCAGAATACGATAATCGACCGTCTCCGCCGGCGGGCGACCCTGTTGTGCACGGATATCCCGAGGCCGCCAAACCGTCCCTGGGGGAGTGGATCGATGCGACGGCGCGATTTATGCCGGAGTTGTCCGGCCGCGCGCGGGGAAGACATCGCACCATATGTGCTCGGTGAGGGAGCGTGGTATCCGTCTTCTACAGACGCACCCATCTACTCCTTCACACCCACAACGGCGAACTCGGTAAGCTCCGGGTCAAACACCGTGCCTGCGACGTCCGCATACCGCCCGGTTGTTTTGAATCCCGATTGGTGCAGCTCTTTCTCCAGGGAATCCACGGTAAAGCACTGAAGCCAGTTATAGACGGTTCGTGTTCGATCCTTTTCTACTATGGTGTATTTTTCCAACACCACCTTTTCATCTTCATATTTGAAGATGTTCAAAAAACCGTAGTACCTGTGGGGCGACCAAAATCCATTCAGGAGATTCGGCTCGTACGATGCCGCTTCCGTTCGCTGTGCGAATGCATTCGGCGAATAGACATCCAGCAGGATCGAACCGCCCGGCGGGAGAAGGGAATAGAACGTATCAAGCAGATGCATTCGTTGATCGGGACTCAGGGCACAGAAGTCACACATGATCATCATGATGAAGTCGAATTGCTCGGTGTCCTCAAATTCCAGGTAGTTCTGATGTATGTACCGCACGGTGATATTCTCAGTGCGTGCGATTGCTTGTGCGTATTCTATGGAGCGCTTCGAGAAGTCGATACCGGTCACCTGAGCCCCCCATTTCGCCGCCAGCCTGTTCGTATAGAGGCCCGGCCCGCATCCGAAATCCGCTACCGAAGTATTCTCCCCCAGACGGAAATGCGACCCGATCCAATCGACGGAGCGCTCAATGAATTCTTTACTCCGTGAGGCCGCGTCGATTTCGGGATTGAGGTGATATGCAAGCATCTGCTTCGATGTGTGTTCATCCGTCCACAAATCATCCGCCGTATATACCTCGAAGGGCTGCGGTCGATGATTGATTCGCTCCAATTCTTCAAACATTGAAACCTCTCGATCTCATGGGTATGTCACGCGCGTATACGCGCTGTTTCATTTCCCGAATGTTCCCCCGTCGGTGGAGGAAGGCCGAGTGCAAAGTGACCAAATTGTGTATAGAATATAGGACGATATGTCCTTCAGGTCAAGAAAACCCCCTCAATACAGGCGGTGTGCGTTGCCGCCCTGTGGGGGTGTGTACGGGATGGAAAACACCGAAGGACCCGTCTGTTTTTTCATTGAGGCAGGATAGTGAATAGGGTAGAGTGGCCGGGAGATGGCAGGTGATATACATATCCGGATGATCGGCGGGACGGCGCGGCTGTGTGCGTCGAGGGACACAAGCGACGACGCGGTGGTTGCTTTTTATCGTCCGCTGATACTTCGCCTCACGGGAGAGGTGCCCCATACGGCGAAAATGTCCCGCCTCATCGGCTTTCGGGCGGGAGCGGGCGCCGGGGAGGAATATCGTTTTCTCGGCATCGAGGCGGACGCCTCGGGAGAAATACCCGAGGGCATGATCGCCCTGACCGTTTCGGATACCTCAATGAGCGTGACGATTCCCGGCCGCTCCGGGATCACCCACCGCATCCGATGGGCCTGGCGGGAGGAGACGCCCCTGGGGCCGGTGGGCGAGTTCTCCGCCCCGCTGCCGTTCGACCGCGCCCATCCCGAGGGGGAGCACGTGCGCCCCTTTACCCTCACCGTCCACGCCCCGGTGGATGTGAACAATCCAATTCCGGAGGAGGATGCGATCGTGCTTTCCGATCCGGACCCCGCCTGGACCGAGGAGTTTTCCCGCATGGAAAGGCGGCTTCGGGCCGATTTTCCCGGGATCGTCACGCGGATCGAACACTACGGCAGCACCGCCGTCCCCGGCGTTCCGGCGAAGCCCGTCATTGATATCCTGGTAGAGGTACCGTCCTTCGATACGGCCCCCCGCGCGCTGATACCACACCTTTCCGGCCCCGATTGGGAGTACTGGGAATATACCGACCACATGATATTCATCAAGAGGCGGGAGTTCCGAGGCCCCCGGACCCATCACGTGCACGTGGCCCCCGCGGGGCATCGGCTCTGGGAGGGGCTGATCTTCCGTGATTACCTGGAGACCCACCCCGAAACCGCCCGGGCATATGCGGCCCTCAAGCGGGAGCTTTCGATTCGATTCCGGACCGACCGGGAGGCCTACACCGAGGCCAAGACGGAGTTCATCAGGGGAATCCTTGAGCGTGCGAAGGCCGGAGCCGGCGATTGAGGACGATACATGAGAGAAGGGAGTCGTCCATCTTAGAGAGTCGATTTTATAGTCGGATTTTTCCAAATGAGAGTATATCGGTGATATAATATATATTGTGATATTTGGATGTAGAAAACGTCCGTTGTGCTTACGCGGCGCTGCCTGCGTTGTGATGGTCCATGCCCGTTTGACTCGGGTTCGGTCCACATTCCGAACGGTGCCGGGAAGGAGGACTCTATCATGACCGATGCACACATTTTTCAATTGTTCGGCCTTGTTTACACAGCCGCGGGGCTGGGGGGGCTGCTGACGAAAACCGGATATCTCCAGAATCTCCTGGAGGATTTTTCCAAATCACCGGCGCTGTTGTACCTGTCCGGCATGATGGCTGTGGTGGTCGGCTTTCTTCTGGTGACGTTTCATAACGACTGGGTGCTCGACTGGACGGTCATCATCACCGTCTTCGGCTGGATCGCCCTCATCAAGGGGCTGTTGCTGATGGCCCTGCAGGGGATGTACGCGAAGATCTTCGAATCCATGCGCAAGCGCACGACCTTCCTGAAGGGATACTCCGTACTCGTCCTGATTTTGGGGATATTCTTTTTGGTCCTGGGGTTCTGGGTGGTCTAACAAACCATTTCCCACCATCTGATCTCATCAACAACATGCGGGTATTGTGTGACCGATCCGCGGTGGCGGATCGATCCTCGATACCCATTCGTTATCCACCGTGAAGTATTGCATCTTCTCGAGAGATATCACATCTCATTTCCGACCGATCCCAGCATCCGATGAAATCAGCCTGTTTCGGCATGCGGTCAACACGGACGTCTCTTCCCTTTTCATTCCAATCGGAATATGCTAAATACATAGTAGGCAAATATAGTAAACACATTCATTTCATTGCAGGAGCGCACCATGATCCGGCTCAGATTCCACATCCTGGATGTGTTTGCCGAAAAAAAATACGCGGGCAACCAGCTTGCGGTGGTGGAGAGCTTCGGCGCTCTCAACGACGACGCCATGCTCGATATCTCCCGGGAGTTCAACTTCTCCGAGACCACTTTTATCCAGGCGAGGGAGCCGGGGGAAAACGGCTGGCCGGTGCGCATATTCACCCCCGCGGGCGAGGTCCCCTTCGCCGGGCACCCCACCCTGGGCACCGCCTGGATCATCCGGGAGGAGCTTTTGAAGGGTACGTCTGAGGAGATCGTCCTCGATCTGTTCGCCGGGACCATCCCCGTGACGTTCAGGGGGGATGATGCCGAGATGACCCAGCTTCCCCCGGTCTTCGGCTCCCGCGTGGACCACGCCGGGGCGGCAGAGGTCCTGGGCATCGATGAGAGCGACATCCGGGTGGACCTGCCGATCCAGATCGTCTCCACCGGCCTCCCCTTTCTCATCACGCCGCTGGCGGATCTCGACGCCGTCGCCCGCTGCCGGGTCGATACACCGCTCTTGCGTGATTTCGTCAAAGACCTCGATGCGAAGCTGTTTTTCGTGTTCACGGACCACGCGGAGCATTCCGAAAACCAGATTCGCGCCCGGATGTTCGGACACTACTACGACGTCCCCGAGGACCCGGCCACCGGCAGCGCCGCCGGGTGCCTGGCGGGATACCTCAAAAAACACGCCGTCCTGGGTGAGGGAGAGGTTTTTGCCCGCATCGAGCAGGGGTTCGAGATGGGACGCCCCTCGATCCTGACGATCTCCGCACGAGAAGAGGGCGGGGAGATGCTCATCCGGGTGGCGGGTCGGGTAATCAAAACCGCCGAGGGCTTTTTGACATGACGATCGGTGATAACGGGTATCCGGGAATAAAAAGAAGCCGGGGCCGATGAGGCTCTGATTTTTCATTGAGAGGAGGATGAATGACACGACGGGTTTTCTGGCAGAGGCCGGCGCTTCGAACCGACGAAGACGAAGGGATTGATCGGGCGGTTACGTGGCTTGAGCTGTTTTATGACCTGGTGTTCGTCGTGGTCATCGCAGGACTCGCCCACGAGCTGTCCATCCACCCGGAATTTTCCCAACTCCCGGTTTTTCTTTTCAGTATGCTCCCGGTCTGGCTGATCTGGAATGGATTCACCTATTACGCCGAGCGGTTCGAGACCGAGGGATTCGAAAACCGGCTGGTGACGTTTGTGATGATTGCGGGTGTGGCGGGGCTGGCGGTGTTTTCCCACGATTCGCTGGGGGAGAATTATCAAGGATTTGCCGGAACGTACCTGATGGTTCGGGGATTCATCATCTTCCTATGGATCAGGGCCGGGCTCCATAACCGGATGTTTCTCAGGTCGTCGGCCAGATTCACCCTCGGATACATAATCTGCCTGATTCTGGTGGTAGTGTCGTTCTTTCGGCCCGAGGGAGAGCGGATGATCTGGTGGGGGCTGGGGGTTCTGGCGGAGGTCATCGGCCCCTGGCTGACAGTGGGTGAAACCGAGCGGCTTCCCGCATTTTCCCATAATAAGCTGCCGGAGCGGTTCGGCCTGATGGTGATCATCGTACTGGGCGAATCGGTTGCCGGAGCCATACGGGGCATCGCAGGAGAGGGTCAAGTGAGCCTTCCCGGTGCACTCTTGGGAGTACTGGGACTGATGCTTGGATTCATGGCGTGGTGTCTCTATTTCGATTTTATCGGCCGCCGGCGCCCACCGAGGGGGAAGGTTTTCTCCTCGTGGCTTTGGTCGTATCTCCACCTGCCGCTGGTGATTGTCACCGCCGTCATGGGGGCGATGCTGGCACCCATCGTGACCAGAGACGCCGATACGGCATCTCAGATCCTTTCCGTTGCGGTGGGATCGTTTCTAATTATCCTCGCGGCCCTCGAGCTGACCCTCAAATACACGGACGATGAGCCGACCCACCGGATCCTCAGTCCGCTGCTTAAGGTTCTCACCGGATGTGCGGCGCTCCTGATGGCGCCCGCTCACGAATCCCTTGCAATACCGGTCTTCATGATGCTTTTGGTCGCCGTCATGTGGGTGAATGCCGGGTACGGCCTGTGGATTTGGTTCACCCAGGATCTGGACAGCCGCCCGTTGCCCGCAGACGCCGATTAGAAAACCGATGTCATGGAGATAGTCCTTCCGGAGACAAGCCCATCGCTCGGTCATGCGCCGCTTTAGTCGGGATGTATCGGAGAACGTCTCGATAAAAATGTGACACATATTAGTATGTGCGGATTTCTATCGCGTCATAATGCGCCGAGTATAGATCCCATCGCTTCAAGAGCTTTTGGGCGGCATCGGGGACATAGCAACGCTCGTACTCCTCTCCCTGAAAATCGATGACGCTCTTCAGTGAGTCAAACGTCATGATGGTCACAAACTCCACCTCACCAGTCAGGTCCCTCCTGAACAGCTCGATACTCCGGTAGCCGGCGATCCGTTTCGCCTCGATTCCGGGAAACACCTCGTCGTGAAGAAGCGCCTGGTATGCGTCCGCGTTCCCGGCCGTCGTCCAGCCGTGCCACACGCGTTTGACGGACATCGTATACACCTCCCTGTGTGTAAATTAGTATGACCCCCGATCGGCCGTCCGGGCCGTCAGCAGCACGAGCACACCCTCCCGAAAATACTCCCGCCGCTCCTCGTCCCGGTCCGGACCCGCGGCGGTCGCACGCTGAATCCCGATTCCGTCCAGCTTCCTGGTGGTCAAGGCCGCCGGGCCGTCGGAGCGGGCCGCGGTTCGCCGCGAACGACCGGGGGGAAGAAACGGCAGATCGCCGCCGGGAGTTGCGGGGGAAGGGCGCATCGCCCGTATGCGTCCGTTTTATCCTGATACATGCATATATGCGACCCGTGCGCTTTTTTGAACTGTCGACGACGGGTCGGATATTTCTTAAA
Organism: Candidatus Zymogenaceae bacterium; assembly: GCA_016931225.1. Classification (NCBI taxonomy): domain Bacteria; class Deltaproteobacteria; order Candidatus Zymogeniales; family Candidatus Zymogenaceae; species Candidatus Zymogenaceae bacterium. The sequence continues at coordinate 13,070 of JAFGFE010000036.1, read as the reverse complement.
GTGTGAATTCCGTCCGATTATGAGAACGGCTGATTAATCTATTTGATTCTTTCTCGTATTTTTCTTATAGTTCTTGATCATTTTCCCGAATGATTTATCCTTCGTACGCTTTTCCTGATATGACATCTCATAGAATTCGGATTCTCTCCTGATTTTGAGATAGTTCTTATATCTGCTTTTTTCGATCTCTCCATTTTTGACGGCTTCGATTATTGCACATCCATCTTCGTGGGTGTGCGTACAATTTCTGAAACAACATTTTGGAGCATACGAAGAAAACTCTTCAAATGTCTGATCCAGTCCATCTTCAATTTCAAAATTCCCAAGTTCTCTCATCCCCGGAGTGTCAATGATAATACCGCCGGAATCAATACATATCAGTTGACGTCTGGTCGTGATATGCCTGCCTTTTCCGTCTTTTTCTCGTACTTCATCAACCCTGAATGCTTTTGTGCCAAGGAGATTGTTAAGCAATGATGTCTTTCCCACTCCTGATTTACCCAATAGGCAATATGTTTCGCCGGGTATCAGTCTCTTTGACAATTCCTCTACACCCTCATCGGTAATATTACTGATAAGAAGATATTCGTTTCTCAGCCTTGACAGTGTGTTGTCCAGCACCGCCAGTTCTGAAGGGGATACCAGGTCGATTTTGCTGAAAACAGCGATAGGTTGAATTCCGCTTTCATGCAGCATAACGAAATACCTGTCCAGCAAATTGAGATTGAGATGATTCGCGGATTGCATAACCAAGCCGAAATCAATATTAGCGGCAATCAGCTGAAAATCTATTCGTTTACCGGGCTCTTTGCGCTTCAACAGAGTTTTACGAGGCAGAACGGAATGGACGATTGCATATGTGGAATCGTCAAAAGCCTGTATCGTGACCCAATCACCGACCGTGGGAAAATCAGTAACACCCTCCGCGTTGAACATGAATCTGCCGGAGAGTTCCGCCAACATCTCATGCTCGCCGTCGGACACCATATAGCTGTTCTTGTTGACCTCTATGACTCGTGCGAGGGAAAAGTCGTCTTTCAGGTATTCGGCTGCAATTTCCTGAATCCATTCACCATACCCTAATTTTTCAAGACCTGTGCCTTCCATTGAGAACTCCCGCTTTTCTTATGTGCTCGATGTTTGAAATCTTTCTCGGAATCGGGCCAGCGCACCGCTTCGTGAGTCTTGTTACCTCAGGCCGTCGGAACGAGCCGCAACCCACCGCGAACGCCCACCGATAGGGGAGGCGGCGGTTCATCGTCCGGAGTTGAAGGGGAGGGGCGCCGCCCTCACGCGACGATTTCATCGGGATAGATCAGAAGCCCGGTGTGGAAAATCAGCTTCCAGCCGTCTTCGGTCAGGGTGTATCCCTTCCCAGCGCGCCCCTTCCAGTGAAGCGCATCGCCGGTCTCCCTGTGCCGCCAGAGGGTGTCCACATCCACCACCGCAAACGCCCCGTCACCCTCGGCCGACACCTCTATCCTGAGGGTCTCCCTGTGGTTGTGCACCAGTATATAATTTTCAAACAGCTCCCGCCATCGATCCCGCCACCGGTCCCGGTTGAACCGTCCCTGCACGAACACCCACGCCATGGGATCGTGGGCGGTATTGTCCGGCGGCCAGGGCCAGACCATGTCCGCGTGAAAGATCGACACCAACAGCTCCGGGTCCTGTTCGTCCCAGGCCCGGGTCTCCGTATCGATCATCCTTTCTATCTCGGCGCGAAGCATATCCTTTGCAGATATCATGAGAACACTCCGTGGGGGAAAGGAAGTCGGTGTCTTTTCAGTGCGGCGGCCGAGCCGTCCATCATTAATACCATACACCGGTATGACTGTGGGGACAAGGGGGTTTTTACGACGGGCCGCCCCGGTAATCAATTCAAAAAGCCCCGGTTCTTTCACCGAAGGTGGTCGATGTGAAACGATACAATGAAACAAACCCGTTCGGAGAAATAAATATCGAATGCAACCGATTTTCATGGTCGGGTCGATGTCTTGATTATAAAATCCTTGACTTGGAACGGCTCATGGGATATATATTTGTATGTACATACAACTAATGAGGCCATCCTATGAACGAATCCGACGGCTATACGCTGAATAAAGACGCATCCGACACCTCCTATATTCAGCATCTTCTCAACAGTTGCCTCTATTTTACCTCCAGCACGCTCTTCAGGATCATTACCCGGATGGCCGAGGAGGAGTTCGGGGTGGTGGGTTTGTCTCCATCCCATTCGTTCCTGCTGCTGGTAGCCAATGAGCACCCCGGCATTTCTCAGAAGCAGGCGGCGCACATTCTCAATCTTTCGCCATCCACAGTCAGCCGATTTGTCGACACGCTGGTCTCGCGTGAGTTCATGGAAAAGAGGGAGCAGGGACGTCTGGTGCTTTTATTCCCCACGAAAAGAGGCGGGATTCTATGCGCAGACATACGCCGTGCGTGGGCGAGCCTCTATAAACGATATACCGACATTCTGGGTGTGGAGATTGGAAATGATCTGACCAGGATGATCGACGGTGCCAATAAGAAACTGACGGGTGGGATATAAAGATCAATCGTAACTCAAGGATATGTTGAAAATATAAAGAAAATAACATACCAAAACAGCGACAAAAGGAGCTATTGTATGTCAAACAAGGTCAATATCGGGGCAAATGCATTCATCTCCCCAATGCTTCAAACCATTCTGGGCACCATGTACAATGGAAAGCCGAATTTCATGGCGCTTGGATGGACCACGAGGGTCAACCACAAGCCGTGTCTGGTGGGCGCCTGTGTGCACCGGAGTCATGCGTCCCATGGTGCAATCAGGGAGACGGGCCAGTTCAGCATAGGGGTTCCGGACGCCCTTATGGTTGCAGCGACGGACTACGTCGGGCTGGTATCTGCGGAAGAGGTCGACAAATCCGGGCTCTTCGACGTCTTTTACGGAGACCTGAAGGCGGCGCCGATGATCACGGACTGCCCCCTCAGCTTCGAGTGCGAACTTCACACCACCGTCGATCTTCCCACCAACACATTCTATATCGGCGAGGTCAAGGCGGTGTGGACGGAAGAGCGGTTTCTGACAGACGGCAAACCGGACGCGAAGAAAATGAATCCCTTTTTCCTTTCAATGCCTGATAACCGATTTTACTCCCTGGGAGACATTATCGGAAAGGCGTGGCACGACGGAAAGTCCTATAAAACGAAGTGAGCGGGGAAACCGAACGAGTTGGAAGATAAAGGAGTATCATCATGAATCCAATTCCCCGACTCTCTTCATTCATGTTCGCGGCCTTGGAGTGAGGGAATTAACACCGTTTTCCCCGGCAAATATACTTCGTTCCATTCTTCTGGCGGTGAATGTCGTCTATTCCCGGGCATTGGCGGTATATCGTCTCTTCAATTATCTCCGGGGTCCTTCCCTCATGTTCATTTACTCCCCGGCTGTTTTAGCCGACGGCCCGTTTCTTCCGGGGGAGACGGTCTTTCACTGTCGATACCCCCCCGGCGTGATAGATCCCATGGAGCCGGCGTTTCCACATTCCGTGGCGATGATGTTCCCGGTCCGGCACCTCCTCCGGCGATGAAGCTTCGGCGGCAGGGAATGGAAAGTGGAACATAAAGAAATCAGATGAACGACAGAGGCCGATCGGGAAGGGGAAGAAAAGCGTCAAAAAACCCTGAGCGCATATCCCTTTCGACGTGATTCAGGGATGTCACCCAGGAACATTGGGTTCTTTGAAAACAGTGCCGGCTTTTTAAATTGCCGGTCATTTTTTTTACCCGTTCGTGCTTCTCTGTGATATTCTATATATTTAATGTTGTATTAATTCTACAGATAACCAGTTCACCAGGGAAATGAGAAGAACATTTAAAAAATTCCATGGAATCTCCGCCGTTATCGATCCCACAGACAGAAAGCTGTATCGGGGACTTCTCCCCGATGTGTTTGACATGCCCGATGAGCCGCTGATTTCGCTGTCGATCGTCGAATATGTACACATAGCCGCATGGCCCCTCTTGATGTCCTACCGGGAAGGGGCGGTCGCATTGAGGAGCCGTTTCAAAGATGATGAGGGATGGTTCATTTTAGACATGCCGGTGACACGTGGTCTTGCCGCGATGGCGCGCCGACATATCGGATTCCCGAAAAAAAGGGTGGACTCGATTGAGTTTATGCCCGTGAGTGGTATCTGGCGGGGAGGGGTGGCGACGAATGGAAGGGATATGTTTGCCGTTGAGCTGTCGCCGGACGGGGACTATCCCCGATTCGAGCACGACCGGCCCGCATGCAAAAACCCAGCGCCTCCAATGGAGGTGTTGCATCTGGTCAGACCGCCCCGGGTGGGATCAACCCCCGTCAGGGCATGGTTTCAGGTGAAAAATATTACCAAGGAAACCCCGACGCTTCCTGGAACGGCCCGGGTGAGCGTCAATCCGGGTAAGGACTGGGCGCCGCTGATAGACGAAACGCGATTATGGCCCGGGGTCTATTTCCAGTTCTGGGGCGGCGCGTCCATCTCCCATCGTCTTCTGAATTGAGCATCCCCCAAAAAAAACATCCGACCAATATAAACGGGCGGCCCTCGGGCCGCCCGCATCTTTTTTATTTTTAGGGAGATGGATGTTTTCCTTACACCTCCACGATCCAGCCCCGGGTATCCGGCTTGTCGCCGTACTGTACACTCAAAAGCTCCTCGAACAGCCGCACCGATATCGGGCCGGGCTGCGGGTCCGGCAGGATGTGGCTTTTCCCCTTGTATGACAGCTCCGAAACCGGCGAGACGATGGCCGCCGTACCGGTCCCGAAGACCTCGGTCACCGATCCGGAATTGATGCCGTCGGTTACCTCGTTGATGTCTATCTGCCGCTCTTCGGTGGGGATATTCCACTCCCGACAGAGCTCCAAAACCGATTGACGGGTGATGCCCGGAAGGATGCTGCCGGTGAGCTTCGGTGTGATGACGACATCGTCCTTGACGAAAAAGATGTTACTGGTGCCCACCTCCTCCACGTACTTGCGCTGGGCGGCGTCCAGCCACAGCACCTGGGTCCAGCCCTGTTTGCCGGCCTCTTGCGCAGCCAGGAGGCTCGCCGCGTAGTTAGCGGAGGCCTTCGCCTCACCCAGTCCGCCCACGGCGGATCGGACGTAGTTTTCCTCCACCTTGATTTTCACCGGCGAAAAGCCCTCGGGATAGTACGCCCCCACCGGAGACGTAATCACGTAGAACAGGTATTCCGTTGCCGGACGCACGCCCAGGTGCGGCTCCGTGGCGATGACCGTGGGGCGGACATAGAGAGACTCGCCCTGTCCCGTGGGAATCCAGTCTTTATCGATTTTGACCAGCTCCCTGATGGATTCCAGGAGGAATTCCTCGTCGAATTCTGGGATGCAGATGCGAGACAGCGTTCTCGACATCCGCCGCATGTTGAGCTCGGGTCGAAACAGCAGCACCCTGCCGTCCTTCGTCGGGTAGGCCTTGAGTCCCTCGAATGCGCCCTGGGAGTAGTGGAGCACCATGGCTGCGGGGTCGATCTCGAAGGGTCGATACGGCTCGATGCGGGGGTTGCTCCAGCCCTTGTTCGCTCGAAAGTCCATCAGAAACATGTGATCTGAATAAAACAGCCCGAAGCCCTTTTCCTCAGGTTTCGGCTTGTAGCGCTTTGCGTCATCGGAGACGCGGGTGATTTTCAATTCCATCAAGAAACACCTTACCTCGAATAAAAAATGTCGCCGAATTTTGGAAGTATAGCCGACTCTCGAGGAAAAAGCAAGTTTCCAAGTGATGTGCACGTGATTTTTCACAGACTTCCCGCACATTCCCTTTGACAGAGACATATCGGCTGTGAAATGATATGCACAATATATATCTTTATACTTTTTTTGTGGATGGGTGCACATGACCGAGCGACTTTCCATCGGTATCATCGGATGCGGACAGGTCTCCCGGGTGGGCCACGGTCCGGCGATTAAAAAGGATCGGAGGGCCGTAATCCGTGCCGTTGCGGACCCGGACGATAAAGGCCGTCTCTCCTTTCAGAAAAAATTCCGGGTTGAGAACGCCTACACAGATCACCGGGAGATGCTGAAAAAGGAGCGGCTCGACGCCGTTGTCATCGCGTCTCCCCCCTGGCTCCATCGGGAGCACCTGGAGGATGCGCTGGATCGGGGCGTCCATGTGTTGTGCGAGAAGCCGCTGGCGACCACCCCGGACGACTGCCGGAAGATGGCCCAGAAGGCCGAGAGGGCGGAGTCGGCGGGGACGATCGTCCAGATCGGCCACTCCAAACGATTCGAGACCGGTTTCCAGAAGATTCGGGAGATGATGGAGGCCGACGCCCTCGGTCGCATCTACCAGATGAGCGTCTACTGGCACTACTACATCCCCGATTTCAGGGCCGGGCGGCTCAAGAAGTGGCTCGATTTTCTGAAGGACTGGGGCATCGATCTGGAAAAGAAATACGGCACCTGGCGCTATTTCGACCCCCGGGCCGGCGGCGGGGACCTGTTCGACCACGCCCCCCACTACATCGACCTGATGCGGTTTTTCTTCGGGGAGATCGAGTCCGTCATGTGCCGGACCCGGCGGTTTATCGAGTCGCGGGCCCACGAGGACCTGGCGGCGGCGATCTTCACCCTGGAAAACAATGCTGTGGCGGTGCTGGAAAAGAGCACCCTGGTGATGGGAAGGCCGGTGGGATTCGAGGTGGGCCATATCTACGGCGAGCGGGCCAAGATTTCCTTCGAGGCCTTCCAGGAATATACCCATCATCCCATGCATCTTGAGGTGTATCGGCCCCGAAACATCATCCTCGACCGGTATCGAAACATACCCCTCCCCCAGGGAAAGGGAAACACCCTCTATTTTCGCCAGATGACCCACTTCATCGATCGAATAACGGGGGGCGATTCCCTCATGCGGGAGTTCAGCGGTCCCTGGGCGGCGAACATCCACGACGCACGGGAGGCGGTGCTCTGGACCCTGGCGGCCTATCGGTCCCAGGATGAGGGGAGGGCGATTACCAGGGACGAGGTGCTGGGGATGTGACGGGTGGGACCAAAAGGCATCATGAGCGCTCATCCTCCTCGATGCGCGCCTGTATCAGCTCCCAGACGGCCGCTTCGCTCATGGGGGTGAAGATCGGTTTGCCGAACTCCCGCCTGCACAGCTCATAGACGGTCCGGTTGATAGGTGCCGCAATGCCGAAATCGTCCGCCAGGCCCAAGATGTAGCCGGTCAGGGATTCCAGCTCGGTATCGGCGCGCCCGATCTGGAGGACGTCCTGCCCCATGCTGTTGATCTCGAAGGATTGAAGGCTCTTTTTGAACAGCATATCGGAGATGAACTCCGGCAGCCGGGAGATGAGCCGCATGAGTCCCCAGCCCGGGTTTTTCGGGAACTGATATTCCGAATACCCCGCCCGTTTCACGATGTCGATACCCTCAAGGAGCGCCCCCGTCATGATGTGCTTGAGGGTTCGTGTCGACTCGATCTCCCGAAACCCGTGACCCACCAGGGTCAGCACGGCGTTGGTGAGGTTCAGAACAAGCTTACTGTGAACGGCGTCGACAAGGCGGTCGGTGGTCTCGATGTCCATCCCCCGGGAAAGGAGCGCCGCCGTCTCGTCCCGGAGGGCGATCGCCTCGGGATCGTCGGTGGTCACCCCCAGGACGATTGGCCCTTTTTTATTCGCACACGCCACGCCGGGCGACTCGATCCACGCGTTGTACCAGACCACGCCGTACACGACCCGCTCGAAGTATTTCGGGAGTATCTCCTGGTTTTCCACACCGTTCTGCAGGCCGACGACCGTCACGTCACTCCCCAAAAGGCCCGATATTTCCTGGCACGCCGCCTCAAGACCGTAATTCTTCACGGCGATGATCAAAAGACTCGCCTCGGGCTCTTCGTACATGCCGGTGATCACCGGCGCCCTGATCGGGAGGGGGTCGGTCTTCTCTCCCCTCAGCCGGACGACCAGGCCGTCTTTCTTCATCCTCTCGGCGTGTTCGCCCCGGGCAAGCAGCGTCACCGACGGGTGGTGGGGATAGAGCCACCCCCCCACGGTGGCGCCGATTGCGCCGGCGCCGTATATGACGATGTGGTTCATGGCGGCGGTTTTCTCACCTGATCCGGGTAATCTGAAACGGGACGGATGTTCCTCCGTCCCGTTGATACAGCACAAAATACCGGGGCATGTCGTCTGTCTTTTGTGTTATTCCGTGCCCTCGTCCGCATCGGTATATCCCTCGATCTCAAGTTCCTCGAGCTCCATGTCCTTCAATTTCTCCACCTGGTCCGACGGCAGGGTCACCTCCCCCTGGTCCAGGGAATCTCTCAGGGACTTGAGCTTCTTGACGGCCTCGTTGTAGTTGATCATGTAGAGCTTTTCTTCGGGCCTCAAGGCCAGGGCCTTCTCGAAGGCCTCCAGGGCGCTGAAGTAATCCCCCCTCCAGTTCAGCTCGATGGCGCCCAGGTTGTTGTAGGCGTCGGCGATGGCGGGGTCCTTGTCGATCGCGAGGATATACTGGCTTCTCGCCTTGTCCCACTCCTTGAGGGATTCATAGGCCTGGCCGAGGTTGAAATAGTTCCAGCCGTCCTCCGGGTCCAGCTCGATCTCGGCGCGGTACGCCTCGATGGCGGACTCAAACTCCCCCCGGGCCCAGTAGATGTATCCCAGGGTGTAGTTGACGTGCTTCATCGTCGGGTTCAGCTCCTTGGCCCGGAAAAGCTCGTCGAACGCGGCGTCGAAGGTGGCGCCCTCAAGGTCGAATTCACTGTAGAGGTACGCGATGCCGAGGAGATACCGGTAGTCGGCGTCGTCCGGGTTGTCCTCGCTCAGGCGATCGTATTTCGTGATGACCTGATCCACCGAGCCGTCCAGGTACGCCTCCTCGATCTCGATGACCCGGTCCTTGAGCTCATCGGTGGTCATGGCGCCGAGACAGGCCGAGGCGCAAAGCGCGAGTATACAGGTGAAAACAAAAATCGTTTTGAAGCTGCGTATATGCATGGATATTCCTCTCTGTGATGCGGAGTGATTGGGTGGCATAGTACCAGAAGGGGCTTTATTGTGGCAAGAGAAAACTGTTTTGCCTTTACTGAGGCGATTAAAGGAAGTATACTGCAGGGCGATATAATCGTTATCAATTTTGCCGGGAGGTGAATCTATGTTTCGGACGAGGCTGTGCGACATACTGGGCATCGAGTACCCGATCATCCAGGGCGGCATGGTGTGGATATGCGATCACGAGCTGGCCGGGGCCGTCTCCGCCGCCGGGGGGCTGGGGCTCCTTGCGGCGGGGAGCATGATGCCCGAGGAGCTTGAGGGAGAGATCGAGCTTTTGAAAAAGAAGACCGACAAGCCCTTTGGGGTGAACGTGCCGCTGCTTCGTCCCGATGCGGAGGCGCTCATCGATGTGTCCATCGCCGGGGGGGCGAGGGCGATCTCCACCTCCGCCGGAAGTCCCAAGCGGTTCACCAAGAAGATGCAGGACAAGGGGTGCGCCGTCATGCACGTCTCCCCGTCGGCGGGGCTGGCGGGGAAGGGGGCCGAGGCGGGAGTGGACATCCTGGTTGCCGAGGGCATCGAGGCCGGCGGGCACGACGGGTTCGACGAGATCACCACCATGGCGCTGGTGCCCCAGGTGGTGGATCGGGTGAAGGGCATGAACATCCCGGTGGTGGCCGCCGGGGGGATAGCCGACGCCCGGGGATTCGTGGCCGCCCTGGCCCTGGGGGCCTCGGGGGTGCAGATCGGCACCCGGTTCGCCGCCACGGTGGAGGCGAGGGCCCACGAGAATTTCAAGAACGCCATTGTCAACGTGACGGACACCGGGACGGTCATCACCGCCCGCTCCATCGGCCCGACCCGTTGCGTCAAAAACCCCCTGGCCGAGCGCATCATCGAGGCGGAGAAGAAAGGCGCAACGAAGGAGGAGCTGTTCGACCTCATCGGCGAGGGCCGCTCCCAGAAGGCGGCGGTGGAGGGGGATCTGAACGAGGGGACGGTCTACTGCGGCCAGATCGGCGGGATGATCACGGACATCAAGACCGCGAAAGAGGTTATCGACGATATCATCAATGGGGCAAAAAAGCTGGTGGGAGAGCTGACGAAGTTGGGGTGAGGGAACGTGAGAATGTTGAAGAAGCTTTTCTCGTCAATGTAACGTAATATAGTAGTTCCCAGCTTCGTGTGATAAGGGCGCTTATTATTTTTATACGAGGCTGGAAATGAAAAACGCGATACTAGGGATTTTCGAAGGAGGGGTGTATGCGGAATGTATGTAAATATAAAATACCTTATGTGATCTCGTTTGCTTTGTTGTTAATTGCGATACTGCTGACAGGGTGTGAAAGAACCAATCCTGTCTCAATAAAATGGACCTATGATACAGGATATCATTTCACTCATTATTTTGAAGTTGTCGATGATGTGATCTATACGTCATATGCGGATGGTAATCTGTATGCCGTAGATAAACATAACGGCAAGCTGAAATGGGAATATTATGATGAAGAGAGAGGTTTTGCTGATTGTTCAGTAGTAGATGATGTGGTCTATCTGGTGAGATTTGGCTGTTTGAGCCGTGATCGCTCAGAAATGAATTATCTATATGCCTTTGATAGCACAAATGGTGAGCTGATGTGGCGATACAATTTGGGTGGTAATGAAGTAGTTTATTACGAGACCAAACCCATAATAGCTCACAATATTATTTATATTGCAGGCCCGCAATGTAACCTGTATGCCATTGATGCGGAGAGACATGAATTACTCTGGCGTTTTAATGCAAAATATTTTGATATACGCTCCATTTCTTCAGTTACCGATGGCATGGTATATTTTTATACGGATAAATATTTTTATGCTGTTGATGCTGCAACTGGTGACTTAGTATTTCAGTGGGAGGCTAAGAAATGCATGATAAGTTCCGCAACGGTAGCCGACGGCGTTGCGTACATACCTGTATATGATATTGTTAGTCGTGAAGAAATAAGCTATCTTTATGCCATTGATGCGAAGAGTGGTAAATTGAAATGGAGATATAGAGAAGATGCAATGGGTTGGATATATTTTCCTCATGTAGTTGATGGAGTAATCTACTTTGGAGGTGACAATTCTTATGTGTATGCGTTGGATTCAGATACCGGCAAATTGATTTGGAAACAAAAAATAAGAATAAGATATAGAGGGAGACCTCACACAGCGACTACTCCCACAGTGGTTGATGATATACTTTATGTTGGATGTAAGAATAAAAGACTTTACGCCTTTGATGCCGATACTGGAAAGTTACTTTGGAGATTTAAGACGGGAGGTCCTGTATGTTCCTCAATCATTGTTGAAGACGATGTCATCTACTTTGGGAGTTTTGATGGGTATCTTTACGCCCTTGAAATAAATAGCAATGGTCAAGAACTTACAGACCATGATGAGTAAAGAGAAAATGAAAATAATGAGGAAGGAAATCTGTATCATATAGACAAAGATATCGGTATACTTAAACAGGAATAGAGTGATAGTGGTTATAGTTTTGCCGATTGTTAGGTGGTTTATGGAGTGGTCTGTCTGGGAAGATATAAATGAGGGGATGGTCTACTGCGGCCGGATCGGCGGGATGATCATGGACATCAAGACCGCGAAAGAGGTCATCGACGACATCATCGACGGGGCGAAAAAGCTGGTGGGCGAGCTGGCGAAGCTGGGGTGATGCTGTATTGAAATAACTCATTTGAGTTAGCACATTATTTTATACTTTTCCAGCTTTGTGAGATGAAGGTACTTGTCGTAAACGTGCGAAGCCGGAAATAGGAAATGCAATATCATAGATGTGCAAAGGAGGGGTCCGTGCGGAACGTATATAAATATAAAATGTTCCATGTGACTGCATTCATTTTGTTATCAATTGTCTTTCTATTGATCGGATGTGAAAGAAACAGCCCTGTCTCGATAAAATGGACCTATGATACAGGACTTATTTATAACCATTATTTTGAAATTGTCGATGATGTGCTCTATGCGTCATATCCATCTGGTGATCTGTATGCAATTGACAAAAATAACGGTACACTGAAATGGAAATATCATGATGAAGAGAAAGGTTTTACTAATTGTTCAGTGGCTGATGACGTTGTGTATGTAGGGAGATTTTGTTCGTACGGATGTGATCGCTACGAAACGAATTTCTTGTATGCCATTGATAGCACGGATGGTGAGTTGATGTGGCGTTTTAATCTGGGTGATAATGAAGTCATTTATAATTATGATATCAAACCTACAATAGCTGACGGTGTTGTATATATGGCGAGCCCGTTTTATTACCTCTATGCCATTGATATGGACAGTCATGAACCACTTTGGCGTGTAGACATTATATTAGATGAAGCATCTATACGTTCCATACTTTCTGTTTCAGATGGCATGGTGTATTTTTATACAAAAGAGGATTTCTATGCTGTTGACACTATTACCGGTAATCTTGAATTGAAGTGGGAAACGGAAAGTAAGAAAACAAGCTTAATAAATACCGCAACAGAAGCAGATGGTATTGTATATATTAGTGTGAATTATTTTAAGACCGAAAAAGACTATCTTTATGCCATTGATGCTTTAAGCGGTGAGTTAAAATGGAAATACGAAGCGGATTTAGGTAGATTGACTACTCCCCCAGCGGTATTTGATGGTGTGATCTATTTTGGTAGCGTGGATGACTATTTATACGCTTTGGATATTGATACTGGTGAGCTATTTTGGAAATGCAAAATGAGAGGTATCGCGATGTCACCTCCCACGGTGGTTGACGGCATTATTTACGTTGGGTGCAATGATCATAAACTCTACGCTCTTAATGCAAATAATGGCGAATTGCTTTGGAGGTTTAAAACAGGAGGCCGGGTTTTTAGCTCTATCATTGTAGAGGAGGATGTCATCTACTTTGGGAGTCAAGATGGATATCTTTACGCTCTGGAGATCAATGGGAATAATCAATAATATGCGGTAGTCACGAGTTGTGTTGACAGTTTGCCTTCCTGCAAGACGGTTCTACTATACTACGCTACGCTTTCCTCGGCTAC